>JANQIY010000022.1 GCA_028281965.1 Candidatus Gastranaerophilales bacterium | reverse complement strand
TTCCTCTTCCGGCAGGCCGGAAAAGGCGCATAATTTCTGCATCAACTTTTTGGATACAGGCTCCTTGCCCAGCACAACCTGGCTTAACCAGCCCTGGTTATAGCTTATGACTTTAGAAAAAGGATTTATGGTTAAGTTGTGCTGTTTCATAAGCTCATGCATTTTTGCGGTAAAGATTAATCCTTCCTGCCCGGCATGCTTCTGCTTTAACTCTATGGCTCTTTGTAAAACTTCTTTAGGGTATTTATCGGCTAAAATCCAGCCCTTTATTTCTTCCGGCGAGACTTCAATGATAGGAGCAATCTTTTGTATCTTATCTTCGGGGAATGGCTTTTCGCCACGAATCATGTGCCCCAGCGCGCCATGGTCGTATCCAATTAATTTAGCTAGTTGGTATTGAGAAATATTTTTTGTTTTAAGAATGGTCTTGATTTTTTCTGTAATTATTAACATAAATTTGTGGACTTAAACCTATTGACAAATGTTTTGAAATCGCTTATAGTTAGACTGTCGAAGAGCTGGATAGTTCTGACGAAAAAACACAAATAAATATATCCCTGTTTTTACAGGGGAGGGTTTTTCTATGTTTTTATTTAAAAATTTTATCACAAGACCGTTTTTATCGACGGTTGTAATTTTTGCCGTATTGCATATATTTGTATTTTTGCTGGAATATGATGCTTATGTGGCCCTGGGATTATTGACAGCAGGAGTATTTAGTCTGTTAAAAAAGATTTTGGAAGACCTGGGCGGGTAACAAGATTAATGAATAAAACTCAGGGAAGTTGTACTATAGCTGAACTGGAATTCTTGGAAAACACTATGCAGTCAGGGCGGTGGAGTTAAACTCCACCGCCTTCTTTTCGGCAAATGAGAGTGAAAATTTTTTTACTTATTTTTCCGCATAAATGTAGGCTGACGGGGAATTTAAAGTGATGGACTTTCCTCCAAGATAAGTCTTTAGCCGCTCTAAAAACTCGTTAACCTCAATTTCCGGCATAAATTCAATAAACCTCTGTTTTAAAGGAGGCCTGTCCGGGCTGGGCGGGGTGTTAAACCAGGGGTCTATCATTGCGGGGTCAACCACATAAGTCGAAGACTCGGTTGATACCCTTATGTCGATGTTTTTAAACCCGGCTTTGATAAAATCCTGTCCCAGCGTGTGTTCATCAAAGTTCACCAGCGGATCGTTCATATCAGACGATATTTTATTCTCAACATCCTTTATTTTCTGATACTCCGGGAAATTATCCGGATCTATAAGTTCATAGTATTTGGTATTCTGCCGAATAATCGGCTCAAATATTGAAATTCTGCCCCCATCTTTCAGTATGCGGTTAAATTCCCTGATAGCTGGCAGTTTATCCTGGATATGCACGAGTACAGACCTCATAACCACTACGTCTACAGAGTTTTCGGCCAGTTTTATGTCGGAAGCGTCAGATTGCAAAAACTCAATCCCTTCGGTAATCTCACTCTGCTCCGCAATTTTCCGGCATTCTACAAGACAGTCTGCAAAAGCGTCGGATAAAATAACCTTACCGGCGCCGTTTATAGCCTCATAAGCGCCAAATCCCAGAAGCCCCGTACCAGTCCCCACATCAAGAACGGTATCTCCTTCTTTTAAACATGCCCTTTCCAGGACTTTATCCCGGACATTAAACAGCCATAATACCGCCTGCTGCTTTTGAACCTCGTTCATATATGAAAATCGGGAACTTTTAAGCCATTCCGTCCAGTTTTTTACTAATTCCGACATTTTTCCTCCTTTTAAGATATAAAATTAATTTTTCACAAATCAGGAAGGGTCTCTGGAAAATAATAACAAATTATTATCAGAATAAATTATTTTCCACTTGTTTTGAACAAGTTTTTTCTGCAATAACGATAAATTTTTATAAAATTTAGGATAAAGAATATATGTTATTTTCCTGTTTTCCAAACCCTGCTGCCAATCCCCCTTTAATTCCAACAGTCGGGCAAATTCCATAACATACCTATCTCCGTACATATCATAGCGGGTATCAAGAAAAGAACGGGCATTCGTAAAGTATATAAGCTCAGAGCCGATTTCCCCCGTAGTCAAAACCGGCTGTTTAAGAGGATTGGCCTCTAAATACCTTATAAACCCCGGATTGATGTAATGGGGAATTTTAGGGACTTCAAAAACCTTGCCCATAGATAAAAACATTCCGACAAATATAGCAATCGGCAGACTAATATGGGGTTTATCGTTTTTCAGGGAAAATAAATCCATTCTTTGAGCAAATTCCGGCGCAAAGGAGCTTAAAACCCGGTTTATTGCTACAGCATAAAATACCGGCACAAATAAAATCAAAAAAGCGATATGGCGCGCGGAAACGAATGTCATGACCATTGCTGCAACCCACATAACTCTCTCGGCAGAGCGGATTTTATCGGATTTTAAGGTGAAAAGAAACGCCAGCACTCCCAATAAAACACCCACTTGCAAGGTAAGGTCAAAACCCGCTCCAAACGGTTGTAATTCAATGATTTCAGAGTTCATGTAAGGGCTGTTGCCGAGGTTAAAAAGATAGCCGTATAAAGAAAATCCCCCGGGGTTCACCCCGGTAGCCAGAAAACATAATCCCCAGCATAACAGGGGTTGCAGGGATTTTTTCTTCCAGGCTGCGGCGGTCATTTCCGCAAGAAGCCAGAATATACCAAAAACAAACCCCAGGTGAGTGTTTGCCCATATTAAAAACAACAATACCAAACCGGCCCGGCGGATTCCCGAATCCTGCGAAACCGTAAGCAGCAGCTGAAGAACCGTACCAAACAGGATTGTGGCAATAAATGGCCTGATATCAGCAAATACAGTCAAAAAGAAAGAAAGCATCATAAGAGATACTATGATATCAGGGAATCCTCGGAAGTTTCTCCTGTATAACACATACCCCCATAACCCAAGAGTAATCGCCAGTATTGAAGACGCGCCCCATATTATGCCATGAAGTCCCTGTATACGGTGTAAAAGCCCTATAAAAGCAGTAAACAGCCATTGATAGCACACCCAGGAAATTTCTGAAAGCCGGGTGAATTCCCCGCCGATAACATTGGTATAAGGGATTTGCTTATGACTCCAGATCCACTCGCCCTGCCCTATAAGCCAGTAAGTGTCAAATCCCCTGAAAAATAACGATAAATTAGGATATGCGGAAACAGAAAATAACAGGTAAAAAAAGTACAAAACGCAAAATAGCGAAACCGGGCCTAAAATTTTAGTAAAAATACTCTTAAACACTATATATCCGCCTTAAGCTCTATTCAAAAGGTCTCCCGCAAAAATCGCACTGTAAAGCCTTTCTGTCAGCGCGTTTTTTGCAATAACCGCATTGTTTATAAATTTTTCCGGCGTTGACTTCATAATTTTCTTTTTTTAGCGACAAACCAAGTACATTTTTTAACAAATTCGATACTTTTAACAACAATTTTTGATATGGGAAAAACAAAATCACTACACAAATTAACAAAAATGGCAGTATTTTAAAAAAAATCTTAAAGATAAACAAAAATATCGCCAGAAAAATTACAAAATATGCAATTTTATTTAAATTATAAAACATTTTCGCTTCTACTCATAACTATAAAAACATTTTAAATTTTCTTATATATCATTTTATAAAAAAAATAAGTTTAACTTTTGTAAAAAAATTGCCAAAAGACTTATTTTCGGCTCAGCATGCCTTTTTTCATGATTGTGTTAAAAATAGTTAAGATGAATTTAAAAAAGTTGTTTCATGCATGAGAGGGGTTTATTAACATGATAGCAGGTTCTAAACTGAAATTGCGTGCATGTTGCGCCTGAGGTTGATCTCTGAATTAAAGACAAGGCCTGCTTTATCATGAGCGAAATTTTTTAAATTTTATGTTGTTATATTTTGGTTTTTAGTATGATTATGTATGGACATTTTTGGAGCTTGGGGAAATTAGACACATGACTAACCTGTTAATCAATGGTAATGACGCAAATCAAATATCAAACAAGAAGATATATAATTTAAAGGCTGAAAGACTTGTAAGAGAAGCAAACGACAATTTTATATTTTATAAAGACTATGAAATGGCAATGCAGCAAGCGGAAGAAGTGCTTAAGATCGATCCTGCAAATATCAAAGCGTTAATTCTTAAAGGAAACATTTTCTTCTGTCTTGATGAAATTAACTATGCCCTTGAATGCTATGAAAAAGCGCTGCAGGCTGACCTGTTTTCAGCGGAGGCACACAGTTTAAAAGCGAATATTCTTGATATTAACGGCAACACCGAGGAGGCTCTTGATTCCTGCGAGAAAGCTTTCACAAACCTTAGAAAGCGCGATGGAGAACTTTTAACAGCTCTTTATGACCAGAAAATTTCAATATTGATTAAGCTTAAAAAATATAACGAAGCAAACGAAACTTTAAAAGAAAGCTTTAAAATTTTGGGAAAAGAGGACAGCGCTTATATTGCCTCTTGTTACAGGAATGTAATTCAAAACTTGCATAAAGAGCAAAAAAGAAAGAAAACTATAGCCATAAAAAGGTTAAAGATTGTTCATTGTCCGTAAAATCTCACTATGTGCCCTGTAAAAGAGCGTTTTTATGCGCTCTTTTTATTTTTTCTTCTTTAATAGCCCGCCTATTTAGAAACATAGAAGATGAACAAGCAGGCTTAGTTTTCTCTTTTTTGGCTTTTTTGATTTTGCGGAACAAACGCCGGATAACAGGGAAGGTTTGCATTAGGCCGCGGATCATCGAATTCAGGGATTTTAACACCATCAACTAAACCGGGAATTTTTTCTACATTTATACCAAATTCTCTCAGAATTTCCACATT
Source organism: Candidatus Gastranaerophilales bacterium (assembly GCA_028281965.1). Taxonomy (GTDB): domain Bacteria; phylum Cyanobacteriota; class Vampirovibrionia; order Gastranaerophilales; family UBA9971; genus JANQEB01. The sequence goes on along the minus strand of JANQIY010000022.1, from coordinate 2,531 downwards.
ATCTCTTAAACCCTTCTCAGTCATAGGTATCTTAATATTTTTTCCTGATTTGCTTCTAACCACCAAATATTCTGTATATTTTTCCGTTTTCCTCCCTTGCTCCATTATTGTATTTTCCACATTTAACACATTTAAAATGTTTACTAATACTCCTTTGTTTTCAAGAATATTAGCAACTGTTTCAAATGAGCTTGGGGGAATTCTCTGATCATTTCTCTGACCACTTCTCTTGTCTTCTTTCTGATCATTTCTCTGAGTATTTCTCTGGGGACTAACTATTTGTAAAGCAATCATTTTTTTCCTTTTTTAAACTTATTTTTAATAAAGATTACTAAAAAACAAAAATTGCCAATTAAAATTAAATTTTTTAAAAAAAATGGCGAAATACATATAAGAGTTTCTTGACAATAGGATAAAAGGTTTAATAAAATTGATAATACCTGATATAGCGAATATCGAAAATAATTTTGATAACCCTGCCAAAGGGATACAGAAGATTATTTTTAATAAAATATTGGGGTGTAGCCAAGCGGTAAGGCAGCGGGTTTTGGTCTCGCCATTCGAGGGTTCGAATCCTTCCACCCCAGAGTAACAGGACAAAGCCTGCATATTGTAGGCTTTGTTTCTTTTATAGCTTAATTTTTTAAAAGTTCGAGCATAGTTTTATCTTTAAGTATCATTATTTGTTTTAAAGCCCGAAAAAATCCAGCAGACTAATACAAATAATAAATAGTTTCCGCTTGCTAATAATAAAGTAATTATTATTCCTTGTATAAGTTCCCTAATAAATATCCAAAGAGAATTATTATAACTTTGTTTAATTTTACTAATATCGTGACCTCTTCTTTTTAATTCAAAAAAAGCGTCAATTTGAGCTTCTGAAGGAGGAGTGTATCTTTCTACTGTTAAAACTTCACCTTTGGGGGAAATGATTTCATATTTTTTAAGTTTTATAAAAGGATTTGATTGTAAAATAGCTTCTTGATAACTAAATATAGCACCAATTAATAATATCAACCCACAACCAATTAAAGTTATTCTTTTAAATCCTTCTTTAAAATTAATATTTAGTTTCATATCCTACTTCCACTTAAAGCCAATTTTTTCAGGCTTTGTTATGTCTTTTAGATAGTCTAATTGTTTATAAATATCTTCTATATTCACGTCATTATCTCTTGCGTAATTGATAAAATGACGTTCCATTTCATCAAGCCTCTTTGCTAGGTCATTATTTGCTAAAATCATTTCACGCATTTTTGTGAATACTTCAATAATTTGAATACTCACGGCAATAGCTCTTTTACTATTTAAAACATTAGACAGCATTAAAACTCCATGTTCTGTAAAAACATAAGGATTATAACGTCGACCTCCATAGTTTTTATTTGAGGTCGCAAATTGCGACCTCAAGTTTTGCCACTCAGTATCATTAAGTTGAAACATAAAATTTTGAGGAAAACGTTCAATATTACGCTTAACCGATTCATTTATACGTTTTGTTTCGACATCATAAAGATTAGCTAAATCACTATCTAACATAACTTTATGATTTCTTATGATATAGATTTTATTTTCTATTATTTCAACAGGTATAATTTCAGACATTTTACACTCACTCAAATCTTATAAATCGATTATACTTCAAATCAACTAGCTTTCTTAAACATTTTCAAACAATAAAATATTTCTTGATTAGATTCTTCAGTAAATATTTTTAGAATTTTATTAGCCGCAAAAGTTCTATAATCGTCCTCTGACTCCAGTTTTAACTTAAAACCCCGCTAATTATGCGGGGTTTTTGTTTTAGTTTTGAATTAACCTGATATAATTTTTCAGTTGATTTGGGAAAACTTATCAGGGAGTTTGATAATTAACTCGAATCTCTAATTGCATACATGCAATATTTGCCAAAACCCGCCCATGAATGAGCTACTGCGTTAGCTCCCGCTGCCGCATACAGCCACCCTAAAGGTGGAAAAGAGGCTCTGCCTCTTTTCGATTCTCTATAATTTTTTTGGCATGAATGAGCTTTTAAAAACGAAAACTTATCGTTTCCGTTTTTAACGCTCCCGCTTTGCAAGCAAATATTGCTCAGTCATATCCTGGCTTTTGGCTAATTAGAGATTGAGGTTAATTAATCGGGAATAAATTCAAAAATATCATCAATTTTGCATTCTAAAAAATTACATAATGCATTTAATGTTCTTAACTTAATCGCATCTACTCTATTGTAGTAAATCCTAGTTAAAGTCTTTCTGCTAATACCAGTATGTTTCTCTACTTCATATATCTTAAGGCGTTTTTCACCCATTATTTTTGAAAGATTGTTTTTTATCATGGCTATTATCTTAGCACTAGATGCATTTCTTGACCTTAAAGGGGCATATATGATATATTAAAGTTCTTCCATGCTTTAGTTATAGAAAAATTAATTAACAAAAGGAGCAAAAAATGAAATTAGAAGAACAAAAGAAAACACTTATTGAATGCAAAGACTCAATGCTGGCAATCTATACCACAAGTAAAATGGC
>JANQIY010000016.1 GCA_028281965.1 Candidatus Gastranaerophilales bacterium | reverse complement strand
TGGACTATAATTTATAGTCAGGATAAATTTTGGTAAGGTCAGGATAAAGTCAGGATAATGTCAGGATATTTTGCATGCCAAAATTGCTGGACACCCTGTTAGTGCATAAAGTCAGAAACCACCAGACTGAGACTTGATCTTTAAATTATTAATTTAAAATGTTAATCTTAATCTTCCTAATATAAAATGGAAAGAAACAAGTGCAGGGCTCGTGACTAACCATTGTCTGACTGTCATAGGCAATTAAAACTGGTCTCAGGGCAGGTAATTTACAATATGGACCTGCTCTGAAAGCCAGCAGCTTTTCTGCTTTTATTGGTACACTTTAATAAGGTGGACAGGTAAAAATGACTTCAGGGCAGGTAACTTTTCTTATTCACCTGCTATTTTGACAGTAGCTCCAAAAAGTTAGTCCCAAGCAATGAAATGTTCTCAACACTCGTGACTTAATATTGCCACGCCAGTAATTGGCAATCAGCGCAACATACAATTCGTGCAGCTCTATTTGCAAACTGTTTCGCGATTTTAAAATTGTTACGCGTTTAGGAAATTGTCAATTCGTTTAGCACATTTTATAAAAGATGCAGAGCTTTTTGTAAATAGCGCGGATTTGCAATCCGGTCACGACATATGTAATCAAGGTGAGAAATTAGACATTGGTCCAGGCACATTTCTGGAGAAAGATTTTTAAAAGTTCGTTTTTCAAGAAACTACCAGGAATATCGACAAGAGACTTAGTTCTTCTGAATCCTGATGGGCAAATGTATATTGTGGCATGAAAATTTTGAAGCTATTGCAATTGGAACCGGTTTTATGGACCAATTTGCACAGCATTTTTTTAATGTAATTTATCTGCAAAACGCTTTGACTTCAGTGAGCATGCCCAAACAGAATTCTGGGAAACGTTCAAAATAATGCAAAACGCAAAACTTTTTTTCATTTCAACCAATGAAATTTATGGGTACAAAGAATTTCTGTAACGTTTGCCACATTGAACTCCACCGGAAAAACTTGACATCATATTGTAATTTCTGCTACGTTATGGCTCAAACAAGGGTGCTTTCTTTTACCGAAAGATTTGACCTTTTACAGTATTAATTGCAAGTAAATTTGTCAAAATCGAGGCGATACTATGTCCTAAGGAGACTCTTTCTTTGTAGTACTAAAATTGTGTCTAGTTGCTTGTAGAAAGCAAAATCTTGGAAAGAAAAATCAAATTCTTTACGTTCCAAATATTGCATCTGGAAATTACCAATGCCCGAATTTGTTTAGGGAGTGTAATTTCAATGTTTAATAGCAAGTACATAATACCCTATATAACATAAGAGTTTTCGTATAATTATCAAAGGTAGCTCAAATACTTTCAAAGGAAGTTCATTATTAATAGCTGATATCGATATTTCATTGCCAAAACTTGCTCACAAAAATGTAATATAAATCCCGCAGTTTCGCCCCTTTCGCTAAAGCAAGCTTTATCGAGATGTGACGTTACATCAAATGCGGGGAAACCCAAGCTATAAATAACGCTACCTTTTCCCTGTGTTGCGTACAGTATCAGTATTTTGTCAGACCCAGGCTATGGCCATGTACTTCCAGGTGAAACTTAATTTGTAAGGGTAACCCACCTCACTCGTTAATTCCTGTTTTATTATCCCACACCGAAAAATGTTCGGGTGGGATAATGGTTTGGACTCCGTCCGTCCATCCGTTCGTCCGGGCTGATATCTTAAAAACCGTCGGCCAAAATTATTTCAAAGTTTACACACTTTTTATAGGCAATACTGCCCCAATAGTGAGATGGGTCCCTGAAAATTTTATCAAATTTGAATTCAAAATGGCCGATTGGCGGCAATTTTAGATTTTCATATTTTGCCATTTAAATAGCAATGAGAAAAACTAAATTATTGATATCTTGAAAACCATTCAGTGAAATTATTTCAAAGTTTACATACTTCTCA
>JANQIY010000347.1 GCA_028281965.1 Candidatus Gastranaerophilales bacterium | reverse complement strand
ATTCTTCGGCACCGGGTGGCTAAGAATTTTTGCAGTCTGCTTCATGTTGAAAATTTAAATTTTAACTCTATTTAAAACCTTGTTATAATTGCTTTTAAGCTAATTCGCGACTCGAGTTAATTAAGGAATTTTTACATATTTTTTTATAAACTTAGAAGTATTAAATTTATAAGGTATAATTTATTGAGATAATTAATTTTATAAAATGTTTAAAGTTATGAAGTTTTATAATTAAGAGGAAGAAAGCGGGGACAAAATGAAAAAATTAACACTTGGACTTCTGGCAGCAAGCTTGGTCTTTTTAGGAGGCTGTCTTGGCCCAAAAGCTAACAAAGGAGAACCCATAATTAAAGTCAATGACGGCATAATTACCGAAAGTATGTTTAAGGAAACCCTTGAAAAAAGCTATAACCTTTCCGGTCAAAAAGACAATGAAGATAATAAGGGTGATTTAAAAAATAAGCTTATCTACCTGATCCATAAAAATAGGGTTATTAATGATTTAATAGCTAAACAGCTGATCAAACAGGAAGCAGAAAAAAGACAAATTAAGGTAGAAGAACCTGAAATAGATAAAGTTATCGATAAATTGGCAAAAAGCATGGGAGGAGAAGAGAGATTTAAGGCTTCCCTTGCATTAAATAAAGTAAGTAAAGACGCCCTTAGAAAAGATATAAAGGCTAATCTCCTGGAGAAAAAACTTGTAAATAGCCTTATAGGCGATAAAAAAATAACTGAGGAAGAAGTAAAAGAATTTTACGAAAAAAATAAAGAAAAAACATTTCGTCATGATGAGGAAGTAAGAGCAAGCCACATTCTGGTAAGCGCGTCTGAAGACGATATTATAAACCGGATTAAGAGTGAAAACTCCGATAAAGAGCTCTCTCAGGAAGAAATCAAAGAAAAAGTTGAGGGAAGAATTAAACAAGCCAAAGAAAAAGCTAAAGATATATATAAGGAACTTAAGGATAACCCTGATAAATTTGCAGAATACGCAAAGCAATATTCAGAAGATCCTGCAAGTGCATCTAAAGGCGGGGATCTCGGATTTTTCTCAAAAAATGAAATGGTTGATGAGTTTTCAAAAGCCGCTTTTTCTACAAAGCCGGGAAAATTAAGCGATATTGTTAAAACACAGTTTGGTTATCACATAATCAAGGTAATAGACAGAAAAGAAGCAGGAATTACCCCGTTTGATGAAGTTAAACATAATATAGAAAGATATCTTGAAGATAGAAGAAAAATGGAGTCTTTTTCAAAGTTAATGGATACAGCCAAAGAATCTGCTAAAATTGTATATCTTCAGGAAGAATACAACTTGAACAACATTCAACAGGAATATAAAGACCTCATTAAAAATCTTAAAGAAAAACAAAGTGCTAAACCTGCGGAAAAAACAACTGAAAAACCAGCTGAAGAAGCTAAGGACGAATAATAATTAAATAATTAAGGTTAAATAAAATAAAAACTAAAAACAGGTTTATACCGGAGAATTTATGTATTAATGAACAATGAAACTCATCGTAAGTACCTGAAAGCAGCTCTGGAAGAGGCAAAAAAAACAGGGAAAGACGTTCCGGTAGGAGCAGTTTTAGTTAAAAACGACGAAATAATAGCCAAAGCTCATAACACAAAAGAAGCAGAGAATGATCCGACAAGTCATGCGGAAATGCTTGTCATAAGAGAAGCCGCGCAAAAGCTCAAAAACTGGCGTCTGGATAAGACAACGCTCTATGTTACGCTTGAACCCTGTCCAATGTGTGCAGCAGCTATTTTATACAGCAGGATCCCTGAAGTGGTAATAGGAGCAAATGATCAACTCTATGGGGCGTTTGGTTCCGCGATAAACATGGCAGATTACATAAACTTTACCCCAAAAATTACTCGGGGAATACTGGAAGATGAGTGCTCAAAGCTCTTAAAAACATTCTTTGAACAGGTCCGTACAAGCAAATATACCAGAATGAGTTAGTTTTCGATAAGGACAACGGAAAAAACTCTTCGGCGGCTAAGACTGATTTTTGATAGGGTTTGAAAAACTTAAAAGAATTGATACTGTTTTCATTCCAGAATTTATTTCAATGGCAAAGAATCTGGAAGGGTAGATTAATCATTGATGATACAAACCATCCCAGGTATGGACTTAAAAATCACACAAGAAAGCTTAAAAACCTTAAAACTAGTGGATATGAAAGCAGTTTTAAGCTGCTTTTATTCTTATGGGAAGGAGATAATTTCAGGATTCCAATAGGCTTTGCCTTATGGGGCAAGGATAGTAACTCGATTAACGATTTAGCATTAGCCGGTTTATCTCGCATAAGAAATGAATTCAAAATGCGCTAGCGGACAGCAACGGCTGATTTGAAAGAGATTTTTGCCATCTTAATTTATGGGTATGGTATTGCCTTTTTTATCGATTTTAACAAGTTCTGTAGGTTTATTTTTATTCAATTGAACTTCTGCTATGCCATTTTTAAAAGGACTTCCATAGAAATATTTCGGAGGAATAACCTCTTCCCCTTTTTCATCTATATAACCCGTTTTCCACTCCCCGTTTTCATCAACGATAACAAATTTTGCCATTCCATCATAAAAACCCTCAGAAACATCGCCATTACCACAACCAAGATATTTAAATTCCGTCAGAAGCTTTTTAGTTTTTTTGTTCATATATGCGCATTTATGCCCGTCCTTATCCTTGCATACAAAAAAGTAATCACCCGGAGCATTTTGGGCAGCTTCATACTCTGGTTTTACCACAAATTTATTTTCTTTATTTACAAAACCAAACTTCCCGTTTTTTGAGGCTAATGCAAATTCATCAACGTATTCATCTCCGGCATTTACTGCGTTTTGATAAAAACTAATACTATCCTGATTATCCGCAGAAACAACATTTCCACCCAGCGAAAAAACAGTTATTAGGCTATATAGAAGAATCAATATCAAAATATTCAATTTCCCCTGTTTTTTGGAATTTAAACACAAGCCTGGTAAACTTTCTTTTTGGGGTGACCAAAAAACCTGCTACAGATTCTCCCTGTCCAAGCATTTTGCTGGTTAACGCCTTATCATAAGTTACCTGGTAATAGCTTTCCTGATACTTTTGCTTTTTGGTGTAATAGTCATTTAAAGCAGGCATCATCTCATTAACCACAACCGGGATACCTATAATAAAAGCCGAGAGAAATACTGCACTGCCGCACACCCAGGTGGTATGGATTTTTTCGCCGACATTGCTTAATAAGCCGATTTCACCCTTTTTCATCACTGATTGCAGGTCGTTTTCAAATCTTGTGGTATTTCCGTATTTATCAACGCCAGCTACCTGATTGGCGTGGAAAATAACGGGGTTCTCAGACTCGTTGGTTATTGTTACAAGGTGAATTTCTCTTGATAATGACCCGACGTTTTTTTGATAGTATTTTTTAATATCATCTTTTTCCAGTTTTTTAACCGCAACATAAACCCCGTTTTTTTCCTGGTGTTTAAAATAGTCAGAGGCTTTTTTGTCCGCTAAATCGTTAAGCGCTCTTTCCGCCTGTTTATTGATATTCTGGCAGCCTGTCAGGATAATAGTTACAGTACAAACCAGGAATAATAAAAATATTTTTTTAAATTTATTTATCATAATGCAGTCCTACTCTTTTTTAATTCCCGACCATTGTAATACATCAGCTTAAGCATATCAGACATGGACTCATATACTGTCTTATGCACCAGTTCAGCCAGTTCTCCTTTTTTTAGCGCGCCTTTTTCAGCAAACGCCATATTGGACCTGCTTACTGCATCAGCCCAGAGCACATAGTTTTTCTTAAGGTAGATTAGCTGGAATATAGCATCAAGTTTAACTTTCATCTCCATACCTTTTGAGAGGTTTTTGGAAGTTTTTTCCCTCATCATTATCCGCATTTCGTCTTTGGACATGCCTCTTATCAGGTTAAAATAATTAAGATCAACAAGCAGCAGTAAATCCGCATCGTAATCCCTGACTATTTTAAGGTTGGCCATTTTTTCCACGGGATGCTCCACCCTGACCGGGAGTTCCATTACCTGCCCGAAAATTCCCGATGCTTCCAGTTCCCTGATAATAACTTCTCTCAGGGCTGTTAAGGTGTCTTTTGTGAAAAAATTGTCCTTACTGTGGTAAAAAGGCGTGATTCGGTTATCGTTTATGTAAGCAACACCGACTTTAAAAGGATATTTTTGATGCTCGATAAAGCTGGTATTAACCTTTGTATCGTAAGCCATATCTAACTTATAGGCTTTTTGTTTTTTAGGACCAAAAGCAAAGCACGGCGCAGTAAGTATAAACATTGCCAGAATCGAAACTAATAATTTTTTCATTATAACCTCAGCTATTTTATGTTTGTTTATTTAATGATTATAACCTTTTATGTATTTTTTGAGAATAGAGTTAATAATTTTAGCGTCAGAGCGTTTGCTTACTGAATTTGAAATATGCCTTTCCGGATTATAAATAGTATGGGGCTGGTCTTTGATTTTATGAGCATCAACTATCCTGACGTTTGAAAGAATGTAATTAATATCAGAAGAATTTAGCCCTGTGTAGGTTGAAACCATTTCACTCACATCATGCAGGCTCATTCCGCCCGCTTCATTATTGTTTAATATCTTAACATTTACAGCCGGTCTTATGGTTTTGAAGTCGTGTTCGAATTTATCAAATTTAACTCCGTTTTGAATAAATAAATCAACAAACATTTCCAGGGTTTGCGGTGATTTTTTCTCCATTGGAATGATTCCATGTTCATCATATAGAGCATTAATATCCAAACCTTTCGAGGCTAAATGCCTGATCATCCCCAGGCGCGCCCGGGGGGAATTTTTCAGCTTTCCTGAATATAGCGGGTAAACAGGAATAGTATTAATATTTCCGCCGCAGGCAATGTAATTGTCAATCACTTTGTACGAAGCGCCTGCAATGTATTGAGCTATCTCGTCAGGGTAATTCAGCAGAAGCTGAATGGTTTCGCTCCGGCACATATTTGATGGTGAGTCCTTGAATTCATCAGGGTTTTTAATTACTTCATACTGGTTTTTCCCGATTTGCTTTGCTATATAGCTGTCTTTTTTGTATTTATCAAGCGGGTCAGGCTTTTTAGTCCTGTAATCCCTGGCGTCGGGAAGCGGGCCCTTTTTGTCATAAACCGCTCCCATCATGTCATCTGCGTAGCGGACCGCATCGCCATGGCTCATTCCGCCGTATTTTGTGGCATTATGATAGACCTGAACCCTTGTAAGATCTTTCTGGAAATCCTGCATGCCTTGCGCGTAAGACTGCGTTGCCGCTGCCCTGCTTTTTTCAGCCGCAATTTCATTCCGTGTTGCCGTGGAACTCCGGCTGTTTACAGATCTTTGCTGATTGTATTCACTTCTTTTTGCCTGGGATTGAATGACATTCCTGTTTTTTTCAACAACTTCCCGGTCAACTTCCACTATCTCAAAATCATCTTCGCTGTTTGCCATTGCTTCCAGCTCCGCTTTTTCCCGTTCAAGCTGCTCCTGTATCCTGCGAAGTTCCTGCTGCTGTTCCCGCAATTTCAGCTGACGCTCCATAGCGACTTTATATTCATCTTTTGCAACCTCGATTTTTTCTATCCATCTTGATGTGAAAGTATCAAGCTCACTGTCCATCCCGCCTTTTGCGTGAAGACCGTAGAAATAGTCCAGCAAGTCATTCTTTTTCCTGGCTTTATCAGGGTCATAACCGTTAACAATCAGGTCTTTCATTGTATATTGAAGTTCCTGAAGCTTATTATGCCTGTATTGAAACATTTTTAACTTATGATTTTGAGTTTTAAACAGTTTATTGGCTTTATTAAGGTCATCCTTGGCGGAAAGCTCTCCCAGCCATTTACCGGTATTTCCCGGAAGCCCCGTTATTTCCTCGGTTATACCTTTGGCCATTTGCCGGGCAAGCTTGAGGTCAGCTTCCCTGCGGTATGAAGATATCAGCCTGTCAAAATCCGCTTCTGTTAAACTTGGGTTTATTGCAATATCTTCACGTAACTTTCGTTCAGCTTCCTTATGAGCCTGGACAAGAGCTTCTGACATTGCGGGAATCCCGCTCATGTTCATCATAGTGTAGCCGACAGATTTGCCCCAGGTCTTTAAGCCGCTGTCACCTGTTTTTTCTTCATCAAGAGCCCTGTTAATCCCGGCGTTCAAGTCCTCTATGTTTCCTTTAATATCAAGGATTTTCATATAAATCCCGCCGGCTTTCCCGCCGATTCTGGCGGCTTTACCCAGGTTTTGAACAGACTTTGGAATTTCAGCGTCAGGGGCATTTATTCTGTTCGGCGTATCTACAGGTTTTGCATTTTTTAAAATAGGGTTAAGCTCGTCAAGTCCGTTTCCGCGGTAGTTTGCGTCAAATCCTTTTTTTGAATATTCCATACGTGTTTTTGAGTCAAGTTGAAGCTTTTCAAAATGCTCTGCTCTGGTTTTTAATTCTTTTGCTTTTAATTTATTTCCTTTTAATTCCAGCTCCTGCGCTTTTTTCTTAAGATCATTGATTCTTTTCCGGTTGGCTTCAAGCTCGGTTTTTGCAATATTATCGGCTTTTGCCTGCGCTGCATTCATTATGTCTTCGCTGACGCGCTGGAATTTCCCCATATCAACGTCCCTTAAGACAACCCGGGACATTTTGGGAGAAGTCTTTATTATTTCAAGTTTTTTCCTGAACACTTTAGCGTCCATATCAAAGCCGTTTCTTTTAAGGATTTCAGATAGCTCTACATTGTCCAGGAATTCTTTTTTATAATTGTTTTTATGAGAACCCGGCACTCCGGCTGATTTCAGGGTGCCTTTTACCAAACCCTGAAGAGCATCGCTATTTTGAGGTTTAAGCAAGTCCCCGGGGCTTTTCTTTAAGCCTTTAATAGCCTTTTTCCTGTGGTTTGCAATTTCAACCGATTTTTTGGCGGGTTGGTTTTTTTCCATTGGAATCGATGAATAGGTTTCCGCGCTTAATGAGTCTATCAGAATCTGATCCCTGTGAGTTGAGCTGCCGACGTTACCCATAGAGCCTTCTATATTTATAGTCATTTCAGCGCCGTTGACATTTAAATACCCTGGAGTAACCTCAGTTCCAACAGAAAATCCGTATTTCTTTTTCAAAGCCCTGTTGATTTGCGCGTCAGAATACCCGCTTGCTTTGAGCGCTTTGGCTTTTGCGTTAACAAGGTTATCAACTTTCCCCTGTAAATCCTTTGATATTTTCTCAAGCCTGTATACGGCTTCCGGGCTGCCCCCAAAGTCAAAATCACCTTTCCAGCCCCTGTGGTTCGGATTAAGAGTGTACTTTCCGTCAGGGCCTTTAATATACAGATCAGAACCTGCTGTTGGTTTTATCTTTTTATTCCCGGGTAAGCCTTTGTTAGCCTCGCTTACCATTTTATCCACAAGGGGTTTTCTGTATTTTTCGGTTAACTGACGGCTTTTTGCATAGAATTCATCAATTTTTTTTGTAATTTCCAGGTCTCTTTGCTTTGGGGTAAGGTCATTCCTTGAATTTAAAGCAGCTATGTCCCTGTTTAAGTTATTTTCGAGTTTCCGGTAAAGTCTTTGTCCTTTTTGGTTTTGCAGGAAAAGCCTCAGCATCTCGTCTTCCTGCGCAACAGCCGGGACTGATATAAATATTGTCAGTATCAGAAATAGACTTAAAAATTTTCTCATTATTCAATCTCCTCCAGCATTTTCCCGGCTAAGGTCTTGTCTGCTTCTGAGTAACGCTTGTTTTCCAGGACAAGATTTATATATTTTTCCTTTTCTTCCTGCATATATTCAAGATCAAACAAATAAGCTGTTGTCAAAACAAAATAAGCAGGCAACTTTGAATTTTCTTTTATGTAATTTTCAAAAAACCTAGCGCCCTGATAAGTTTTCCCTGAAGCAATATAAGCCTGCGATAATACCGTTATAAAAGCGGGGGTTAAGAATTTTTTATCCAGCAATAAAGCCTTTTCATAGTATTCAATTGACTTTTCGGCTTTGTTCTTCGAATAAAAATCCTGTGCTATTGCATAATGTAGTGATGCGTCTTTGGGGTTTAATTCCACCGCCTTTTCAAAATACCTGGCGGCAAGTTCCGGGGCCAGAGTGTTATTTTGCATTTCATTAGCAATAAGACCGGCTAAAAGAAAGGTTTTATAGCCAGCGGATTTTTCTTCGAGCGCAATCTGGACATTAGCAAACGCAAGGCTGATTGCCTCATCGTTTTTTTCGTGTTTATAAGCCTTATAAGCGTTCCGCGCCGCCTGAAATGCGTTAAATTCCCTGGCCTGGCAGCTATTGGAGAACAACAACATAACTAAAAATAGTAAAATAACTTTATTAATCATTTTTTATCCTTATGTCTTCTATAACGTATTCTATGTTTTTTAAGCCGTTTAATTCCAGCTCTGCCTTTAACTCCGGAGTTAAGGGTGTATAAGTTGTTATTCTACCATTATTTTTTAAAACGGTTACAAAAACCTCTTCCTTTTTTTTAGGATAGTGATACACTGTTCCGCCGACTAAAGGGTGTTTTCTTTCCCAGAAATAAGGGTCAAAGGACTGGCACCATCCATAAAACTCTTCCGGGATGTCTTTTTCGCTGAAAGATTTTATCAGGGTAAAAGTAACCCGTTTTGTATTAATACCAAAGTCATGGTCTATAATTTTAACTTTTTTAACTTTTGCAATTGCTTTTATCTCTGAGTTTTCAGAAATCTGTTTATAGTTTTTGGGAGGTAAAATCGCACTTGCAGGCAGAGTCAAACTAAAGATAATTATTAAGGATAAAGCTAATTTTTTATATTTCATTTTATTTAACTGCAAATTTTTATCTTATTTCAATTATTATTTAAAAATGAATATAAGGAAAAAAAATATTATTGATTTATTTCTTACACAAAATGATTTTGAAAGGTTTTTCCTAAATTTAAGTAAAAACCCTGAAGGGATAAGAAATATAGATTTTAAGTCTCAACTATACGAAATCTATAAAATTGTAAAAAACGAATTTAGCAAAACCTTTCAGGCTAATACTTTTCCCTGTCGAAAGACTGATTTTTTGTTAATAAAACAAGGTAACGAACTAAAAGTTTTTGTTACACCTGTCATGCACTTTGCAAGTTACTTAAAATCAAAAGGCTCCCTGTATCGAATACAAAGTGAAATATTAGAGCTGCCGGGCGCTAATGGTAAAACTGAGCAAAAAGAAGGGTATCTGCTTCCTATAGAAGAAATCTGGGATTATTTTTCCAGGTTTTCAGAGGTGGTTGATTGTGATTTTGTTAGTGAGAGCTTTTTGTTTTTTAATCAGTTAACTCAGGCTGTCTTAAAAATTATCGAAAACCTGTATTTTATCCCGGTTATAAACATTAAAGGCAGTATATTTAGAATAGAATATGACATTTTTTTAGGTAGCAAGAAAGTAAAGAATATTTTAGATGCTCTGGAAAAAAGTACCATATACAAAAACTTCAATAAAAAAGAGCTTATACGACAATATTTAAACTATATACTTTACAGGTTTTTTAGTGTTAAATCCCTTAAACTTGAAAATAACCTCGCAATCGAATATTTCACTAAAAATAAAAGTTTTGATAATTTTTATAAAGATACTGAAATAGCCCGGAACCTGTCAGTATGGCTGGATGAAATACACCTGAACAGCTATGATATAATCCCTTTGCTGCGCTTGGAAAACCTTGATGAAGATACTTTTACAATAGAAATGGATATTACCTCAAAAAAAGAGGATAAAATTTATCCGCTAAGTAAAATTTTCGCTGATGATGAGATTTTTGGGGAACCCGGGGAGTATGTACAGGAGATAATTCATAAACAAACAGTGTTTATAGCAAAATATCTGCCCTGTGCGCTTGAAATTTTTGATTCAAAAGCAACTGTTAAGCCGGAAATTAGCCTTGGTGAAATATTAAAGATTATGACCCATGCAACAGGTCCCCTAAAAGATGCGGGCATAGAAATATTATTGCCCCAGAGCTTGAGCGATGTCATCATACCCACTGCCTGTATAAGCGCAAAAGTCAAAGCAGGCCGGGAAAAAGAAATGTTAAACCGTTTTATGCAAAATGCATACCTGAGTGTTAACTTAGACGATATTATTTCTTTTGCCTATGAAATTTCACTGGGAGATGAGAGAATCCCCCAAAAAGAATTTGAAAAAATGGTGCAAAAAGCTGAAGGGTTAATTCGGTTTAAAAACAAGTATATTATGATAGACGCAAAAGAAGCACAGCGTCTTTTTCATAACTTAAACAAAACCAGGCTACCTAAAAAAATGACAAAAATAGAATTCCTGCAAAATGCTTTGGCAAGGAACATTGAAGGGATTGCGTTTAATTATGATGAGGCATGTAAAAAAATCTTGAAAAGTTTTACTAAACTCGAAGAAGTTTCTCTGCCTGATAAACTAAAAGGCACATTAAAACCCTACCAGCAAAATGGATTTAAATGGCTCTATACAAACACTAAAAAAGGGTTTGGTTCCTGCCTGGCGGATGATATGGGCTTAGGCAAGACAATACAGGTGCTGAGTTTAATTCTTAAGCTGAAAAAAGAAGGTAGGCTTACTTCTCCGGGACTTATAGCCTGCCCGACAAGTTTATTATTCAACTGGGAAGAGCAATTCGAGATGTTCGCGCCTACGATCAGGCTTTTTACTTACTATGGCAGTAATAGGGAAATTGATATTCAAAATGACATAATCCTCACCACCCACGGGATTGTGAGAGGTGACCTGAAAAAACTAAAGGATATTAACTGGAGCCTGGTAGTAATTGATGAGGCGCAAAATATTAAAAACGATAATACAGCTCAAACAGCAGCGATAAAAAGCCTCAAGGCCTCTGCCAAAATAGCCATGACAGCTTATTCCCCTACAAAATTAAATATGGTATAATTTAATTTTGAAATTAACAAAAGGGGAATAAATTTAATGCTGGAAAAAGCCATATCAAAGTTTTAT
>JANQIY010000341.1 GCA_028281965.1 Candidatus Gastranaerophilales bacterium | reverse complement strand
TTAAAAGAATATAGCCTTCTGTTTTTAGAAGACCTTTGAGGACATAAAATTTTCTTTTGTTCGTAAACCCTCAATGTACGCTGATGAACATTTAAATGCCGGGCAACGGCGCTTATCGGGAATACGGGCATGTCCGGGCTTATTAAGTTTTCATTGAACTTCATGATAAATATAGGTCATACAGTTGACTATGTATTACTTTATACAAGTTAATAATATATTAAAACAATTTTTCATGCAGGATTATAGCAAGAATATCTTTTTATATAAGTATTTTGACTATTAAATATGTATTATTAAGTACAATGTATTTATTAATACATAATTGTATTAATTGACAAAAATAGCTACTTTAAAGGAAAAGTAATGATACCAAGTTTTTCATGGATAAAGAAACCAGGAATAAATTTAAACAAGCTGAAAACAAACCTGATGAAGCAAGGTTTCCTATTGGTTTTGCGGAAAAAGTTCTAAAAATAAAAGCTAGAATGTTGTATAGATACGAAGATAGCGGTCTTATTAAAATCAACAGAAATTACAGAGGTCACAGGTTATTTTCATATAATGACTTAATTTATCTGAAAGCGCTGAGAAAATTAGTTAATAAAGGTTATAGCATCAATATTTTAAGAGATATTTATTATTTTGTTAGAAAACAAAACATTTGCCCTAAAACTTTTCTGAAAGAATTATCGGAATATAAGTAGCAGTAGGTTGGGTTAAAAAATAGAATTTTTTAACCCAACATCAAATAATGCGGATTTAGAGCTGTTGGGTCAATTTTGTAAATTAACCCAACTTACCCTACTGATGTCACCCCGTGCTTGACACGGGGTCTATCAAACTCGCACTAAATGCTATCGGTATCATAGCGAAGTTACATAGACCCCGCATCAAGTGCAGGGTGACAAATCCGGAATCAAATTAGCAGGCGATGCGCATTGCGTTCCCGATGTGCTATATTCTATATCTGAGTAAATTTCAAAGTTAAATTTTGTAACAAATTTGGTTTTGGGGGGTCAAATTAATTAATCTTTTAAGTTTATATGTTTTGTATAAGTGATTGGTAAATAAAGAGAATAATAAAAGGATTTAAATATGTCGATGAAAATTAATGCGGGCTTGTTCCCTCAGAATGTCCAGGCCGGGAGCAATGTCGTAAAACAGGCCCCGGCAGTAAACCTTTCATCTCCTATAACCGATACAGTACAATTTTCTTCTGCAAAAAACGTAAATAATAAGCTTGCCTTCGGCAAGAGAGGTGATCCTGATCATTTAGCTGGTATATTGACTGCATTTATGAAAAAACCTGATGATTTTAACATACTGGATAAGGTTGCTTTGTTTAACAGAAACATTAGGGATGCTTTTGCTAAAAACAAGTTTAATATGGAACATGTAAAGCAATTTGATGAAGGTCTTACTCTTCTTCAAAGAGAGGGAAGAAAACAACTTAAGGACATTGAAGAGACTTCTAAAGGGGAAAATCCTATAATAACAATAATGGAAGATTATGTAGGAAAATTGCTAAATAAAGTTTTCACTTAATTTATTCAGGGGGTTTTTAAGCAAAAGTATTATCTATAAACTTATTTAACTCTTTAGAAGCCAGTACACCTGCTGCTGAGCCCACTCCCATGCCAATCAGGGCCGCCAACGCTCCAACAGGCGGGAACAGCATAACTGCCGCAGCTCCGGCAAGAGCCATTCCTCCCTGTACTAAGCCGATAAATCCTGCTGATTTACATAATTGCTTGCCTACGGATTTCACTTTATCCATAAAGCTGCCTTCAACCTGGGCTGATTTGATAACAGCAGGTATTTCAAGCGCAACCCCAAGGAAAAATCCAATTATAGGCACCCTGAGCAATGCTCTTCCCACTAGTTTTTTACCTGATCCACCCTTAAAGTCAATAGATGCAACCTTTTTTCCTCCAACTTCTCTAATGCGCCTTCCTGATTCTTCGATACCCAGTTTTTCTTTTATAAAATCTCCAAATTTTGTATCATAAAGAGTTTTATCTATATTATCTAACCATTCATATCTTGTAGCCAATGACTGCAGGAACGTTCCTTTCGTAAAAGACAGGGGATGTTGATACTTGTTTGCAAGAGCGTTTTTTGCAAAACCTTCAAGTCTTTCTGAAGCACTTTTTTTAAAGATATTTCCAATATCCTTGCCCGCAAACATCATCTCCCTTAAATCCCCCGGCAGGCTCAAAGCTGTAACTCCCGCCAGTAATGCGGGTCTTTGCCAGTTGTTTTCCTCAAGGTCTTTAGGAATGGAATTTAACCTCCTGCATGTGGGGATAACAATCCCGCTCGTCAATAAAGCGGCTTCTGTAGCCTTAAGGGTCTTTTTATCAAGTCTGTCTACCTGGTCTGATACGCAATTAAAACCGTTTTTTACCCCGTTAATATCCCGTCTTAACCCGGGGTCAATCTCTTTAGGAGCATTGCCAAAAACAGGCCTGTCCGCAGCAGCGCCGTGCTTTTGCCGGTCATACCGCGTACTTTCCCTGTAAGCAGGATAAATACTTTGAATATTTGAGACCATTTGACTTCCTAAAACTTGACCAATAGAAAACAACCTTCCACTAATATAAAAACAATTTGAAAGCAAAAATTGCCTGATTTAATCAAACTTTTACACTAAGTTAACACTTGCTTCATATACATATTTGTAGAGTATCGTATTTGAAAACTATTATCTTGAAAAATAAATATAGCCCGGCTATCCATATTATTCAGGGCATGTTTTTTATTTAATTTTTTTAAAAAATATGCTAAAAACCAGGGAAATGTTTTACATGAAAAATTCACTTGTTTCAGTCATAATTCCGGTTGATAATAAAGGGCTGTTTTTAAAAAGTTCTGTTGATTCAGTTCTTAAACAGACTTTTCAGGATTTTGAGGTCATAATTGTAGATAACTCCCGGGATGATAGCGTAAAACAAATAGTTGATACCTACGAAGACAACAGGATAAGCTATTTCCGCCAAAAAAACGTTAATTTAAACGCCGCCCGGAATCTTGGTATAAAAAAATCAAAAGGCCAATATATTGCGCTTTTAGACGCTGATAACCTGTGGCTTCCGGAAAAACTCGAAAAACAGCTCGATATTCTGGATAAAAAGCCTGATGTTAGCCTTGTCTACTGCGGAACAGCTTTTATAGACGAAAATAACAGCGTTATTGGCGAACATGCAACAACTTACTTTAAAGGGCATGTTTTTAAAAAACTGGTAATGAACAATTTTCTGCATAACGGCTCTGTCCCTCTTTTTAGGAAAGAATGCCTGCAAAAAACCGGCATGTTTGACGAGAATATTGACAAAATGACTGAATGGGAATTTTACCTGAGATTCTCCATAAATTATAAATTCTGGGGACTTGAAGAAAAACTGACCCTGTACAGGATTTTTGAAAAAGCAAAAAGCAATGATTTTGAGTTCTTTGAAACAAGCGGTTTCAAGATTTTAAACAAAATTTTCCAGCGGACTGACATAGAAATCGGGCATTTAAAGCATATAAACTCCGCTTATGCTATGAGATACCGCTATATCGGCAAAAAATACTTTGAAAACGAACGCTTTGATAAGTCAAAAGGTTATTTTTACGAAGCAATAAAAAGAGACTTTCTGGCATGCTGCAGGAGCGATGTCCTGGGTTACTACCTGCTCTGCTGCCTGCCCGGGAAAAATTGTAAGTCCGTAAAAAAGCGGTTCCCGGAGTCTTAGACGGATTTCAACAGCACAACGGCGGAAGCGGAAATGGCTTCACCCTGTCCGATAGGGCCTAACCCTTCCATTGTGGTCGCTTTTATGGAAATCCGAGCTTTATCGAGCCCCAAAACTTCTGAAAGCATATCTTTCATTGCGGGAATGTGCTCTTTAAGTTTTGGTCTTTCAGCCTGAACCACGGTATCAATATTTATCACGCAATAGTCTTTGTTTTTCACGAGGTTATGGACTTTTTTGAGGAGTTCCAGGCTGTTTATACCCTTAAACCGGGGGTCAGACGGCGGAAAATGACAGCCTATATCCCCAAGGGATAAAGCCCCGAGCATTGCGTCCATAAGCGCATGTACCAGGACGTCAGCGTCCGAATGTCCTGAAAGTCCTTTTTCAAATGGGATTTCGATTCCCCCAAGGATTAATTTCCTGCCAGCCGCAAGCCTGTGTATATCATATCCGTTTCCTATTCTGAAATTCCCGTCCATAAACCTTTTAGTTAATTTCTCATCATAATTAACTCGAGTCGCGAATTAGCTTAAAAGCAATTATAACAAGGTTTTAAATAGAGTTAAAATTTAAATTTTATTGAAATAAATTTTGCAAAATCATAAAT
>JANQIY010000339.1 GCA_028281965.1 Candidatus Gastranaerophilales bacterium | reverse complement strand
GCGTTGAAAATATACTGAAATTATTTCAGCATGACAATTTATGGCGTTTTGAAATTAATGATAAGCTATTTAAATTAAAAATGTAGGGGAGTAAGGGATCAAGTCCGGGATGACAGATCCTAATAATTATTCGGTCAGTGCACTAGTGCTTTGACACATTAATCATAGAGGGTAATGTCATCCCGCACTTGAGAAGCCTGCCCCGTGCCTTGGGGGGATCTATCCAGTTAGCACTAAATGTTATCAGTATTATAGCGAAGTTGCTTAGACCCCGTGTCAAGCACGGGTGACAAATCTGTAATTACAGGTAATTCAATAAAACTAATGTGTCAGTGTACTAGCCGAAAAATAGGGAAATAAAGTAGAAAATAAATAGAAATTTTACCCGCTGGCTGTTAAGGTAAGCATAATAGCCCCTAATGCTATAATTGCACAGGCTCCGAGGTACTCAAGCGCTGTGGAAATGTTTTTTCCCTTTGTAAAAAATGTTTCCTGTGCTGCGGCTTTTTTAGTCAACATACTAATCAGCCCTACGGCTGATAACGTTGTCATAATACCCAGACCTATGGCAATTACCAGCAAAATTCCCGCTATCATAGCATTATTAGCCATTGCAAACAGCAAAATTAACATAGCGCCGGTACAGGGGACCATTCCCGATGATACAGCAAGGATGCCCCTGTTCAAGTTGAGCATTTTTTCCTTTATCTTTTTCTCAAACAGTTTTTTAGCAAGCAGTATAATTCCTATAAGTGTTATAAACGTATAGCTGATAAGCTTTACCCAGTAAATTTTATCAACAGACCCCGACATTGCCTGTCTGATAGATATATTAACCAGCAAAACTATAATCAGGGCAGAGAGTATATGGGTTGCTGAAAACTGAAAAGCCATAACCGGGGCTTCCCAGGGTTTTGCCTTTTCCGATAAAAAATATGACATAATTACTATTTTCCCGTGTCCGGGACCAAGAGAGTGCGCTATTCCGTAAAGAAATGACAGTCCAAGGCTTATAAAAAAGTACAACAGGAAATTATCAGAATCAGTCTTCTTTATGTTTTTCCATATTTTTGAGCTCAGTTCCCGCTGGGTTTTTACAATTCTGTTCCAGTTTTTGCCTATAACGTCTTTTTTGATATAAACTGCTACGGGATTTTTGTTGATCCCTTTTACCAGCTTATTTACCTTAAAATAAGAATTGTTTAGCGCTAAAAACACCGACACCAGCAAGATTAAGCCGACAATCACCGAAATAACAACATAAAACCTTTTCATTGGCAAATAACCTTTATTGTTTCAGGATTAACCATACCATAGTAATAAGTTTCTGTCATATCCTCATAAAGCTTATAATCACAGGATTTTCCCCCTTGAAATGAAACGGGCGTTTCTTCATGAAAATAAATATCCGTAAAATAACTCTTATCATAAAAACTTACTGTAAACTCCCGTTTAAGCAGGTTAATCGGCTCTGAGAAGAGGATGCTAAAGCTAATAATCAAAATTTTGTCTTTAAACCGGGCATCAAAATTTGTTATCTTAAAATTATCCGGTTCTTTTTTATCCAGTTTAAGATGGGTAAAGAAGTTATTTTTTTTCATTTCCTCATAAGTCGTATCGAGAAACTTCAGGTTTTCCTCAATGCTTATGGTATTATCACTGTCAATATCCGCTTCAAAAAATGATGCTGAGCTATAAAACTCGTCATAGACCCATTTTACGTTTATTGCTGTAATCTCTTTTTTTTCCATCAGGAAGCTGGTAGAGCTTTCTATCCATATATGCGGATGTGCAGGCGTTTTTACCGAAAACAGCATACATAGAAATATGGCTAAAAATATTTTTTTCATAAAAAAATTATCTGAAAAACCTTACCGATGTCTATCAGTATTTAAAAATGCTCAAAATCAAAAATCAAATTAAGCCAGCAGCTTGTTTATTTTATTCTGCTCAGGCGGGCCTATTTGCTCCAGCAAAATTTCTATTACGGCGGGCATCTGGCATACAAATGAGTAATTCCCCTGGGCTACAGAACATTGAGTGCAATTACACTTTGTTAAATAACACCGGATTGCCTGCTCTGTCCAATTCTTAGTAATGGAATTGGAAATTTCGGTTTTTTCTTTTCGGCAAATATATTTAATTTTTTGCTCAACATTCCTGTTGTTGGTTTTCATGATGCTTTTCCTGTTTCAATACAGTATTCAAGACATTTTGCGTGGTTTTATACAATATTAGTAGAATTTACAGGATGTGTAATCATTTATTTGTTGTATTAATTTGAAAAAAGAGCGACTTGAATTGCCGGTTAACCCGAGCAGCTAATTAACTCGAGTCGCTAATTGCATCTATGCAACATTTGTTTGCGAAGATTGTGTGTTAAAAGTCAAGAAGAAAGAGTAAATTTTTCTTTTAGGGAAGAGGGGGGCGACTTTTGAAAATTTTACAAAATACATAAACTTTTATGATAAATTTTAGAAATGTCCGAATCCAAGTTCAAAGTTAAATATGAGGTTCTTGATAAAGAAAGTTCTTTTCGGGAAATAACTTACGGGATTTGCGGTTCGCCTTTTGGAGAGGTTTTCCTGGCTGCAACCGGTGCCGGTATCTGCTATTTGCAGTTTTGCGTAAAAGATGAAAATTTTTATAAAGAAAATCTTGTTAAAAAATGGAAAAATTCCTCAATAAAGGAAGATAAGGAAAAAATACATAAAATATCAGAAAAAGTTTTTTTATCAAATGTAAAAGAAGTTGAACTGCATTTAAAAGGTACGGATTTTCAGCTGCAAGTATGGCGGACTCTTTTAAGCCTGCCCGGTAACAGACTGTTTTTTTACCAGGAATTAGCCTCATTTGCCGGATTCCCAACAGCTGTACGTGCTGTGGCGAATGCTGTCGGGAAAAATCCTGTACATTACCTGGTACCATGTCATCAAATCGTTAGAAAAGACGGGGGCCTGGGCGGTTACGCAGGCGGCGTTGATAAGAAAAAATTAATCCTTTCGGCTGAAAATTTGATTTGATTATGAAGTGGTCTCAAAAGAACCAGGTAAAAAACACTGTCATTATAAGCTGCGGGAGTAAGTTTGCAAAGCCCGTTTGTTTCACAATCCTCTACTCCAGCCCCAAAATTTAATTTTGATATAATAACTTGCAATTAACGTTTATTTTCTTAGACCACTAATATATATATAAATTCGATATTATATATTTTTTGTTAAGAAAAATAGAAAATATAAAATATACTGCTATAATATATATTTGAGAAGGTTAATAAGAATAAAAAAGAAAGAGAGGATTGATATGGCTAAAGTATTAATTTCAATGCCCGATGAGTTTTTGAAAAAAATCGACAGCATTGCAACTTCAGAACAACGCACCAGAAGCGAACTTATCAGGGAAGCAATGAGAAGCTACATTAGAAAAAGCAATTTCTTTAATACAGAAGTTAGCGAACAAAATGCTAAAGTTCTTGAAGAAATGCTCGATTAATATCTCAAAAGTTTTCTTAAATCCCGGTATAAAAAATTTACTTCGGAAAATTCTATGAATCTCACAGATGAGTTTTTTGAGCATTTAAATGAGCTTAAACCATTTAAAATTGAATTCACTGACGTAGATGATAAATATCATCAGGTAAATTGTACTGCCAAAAAGGTAAGTGAGGACTATATATTGCTGAGTCCTCCCGGGGAGATTTTACCTGATCTTGAGGATAATGCCGCAATAAACCTGATTATTCCAAAAACAAATTCTATTTTAACAGCTCAATGCTCATTTCTTGAAAAAGAAATAAATAAGCCCTATGGAATTAAGATTAGCTATCCATACAATATCGAGGTACATGAGAGAAGAGAGTATATAAGAGTTTCTCTTCACCTGAGGGTGCAGGTTACCTGTACTTTTGGAGGTAATTTACAGGAAAAAGAAAATTTTTATACTAAAACAAGAAATATTAGCGGCAGCGGACTTTGCTTTTTAAGTGAAAAGTCCTTAGAAGGTTGTGATGATAATATTCAGTGTAAAATTTACCTGAATGACGGAAATTCTGAGCCTGTTAGTGTAAAATGTAATTATGTATACTCCAGAAAAGTTAAAGTAAAAAATAACATACTATATATGAGCGCTCTTTCATACAGGTCAATTTCAGAGGAGGATTCCGCAAGGATAGTTAAGGAATGTTTTAAGTACCAGATAAGACATAAACATGCTGAATTAGGTTGAGGTTAGAACATGGAATTTTTATTGATATTTTTAATGTTATCTATTATAGACATATCTCTATAGTTTAAAGAAATAAAAATGCCGAATAGCAGAAATTGTTTCTTATTTTTTTATTTTTGTTTAAGAAAGTTTATAAAACAGTGATTTTTTTTTGATAAATTTGAAAAAAAGTTTAAAATAAACATGTAAAATTTAATGCGGGTGTAAAATTATGGATCAGAACAGGCGCTGGTATGATAAAGATCCTGTGCTTTCAAAGGCAATGAAGATCCTGGAAACAACGGATGATCAGGTTCAGCTAAAAATTGCCATAAACCTCATTAAAATTATTATTGAGCACAATATTGAAACCGATAAATTCAGGTCGGTTGAGGATTTATTGTCAGCTGTAGAAGAAGGCCGCTGTGAAAAGGGTAATGAAAGATGGTATGACCTGGACCAGACAATTCGCACAGCCATACAGATGCTGGAAAACTGTCCTGAAAAAACGCAAAGCAGTATCGCCAGAGAAGTAGCCGGTTTAATCAGTGAAAAAATTCGGGATACTTACGAAGTAGAAGTACCTGAATTTCAATAGTTTTTTTTAGACCACTTGTAAAGTTAAAAAATTTCCTCTTTTTTTGCGTTAAAGCTTTGCATATCATCAAAGCGCAGGTTTGGCCGGCCATGATTATCCTTAAAGCGCTCCTCCGGGCCTATCCCTACCGAAACCATGCCTCCTGCATTTGCCGACTTTACCCCTGAAGCGGCATCTTCCACAACAACACACTGTTCATAAGCCAGCCCCAATTTATCAGCTGTTTTTTGAAAAACCTCAGGGTTGGGTTTGCTGTGTGTAATTTCCGTCCCGTTGACCATGGCATCAAGTTCATTTTCAATTTTAAGGTTTTTTACTACAGTTTCAGCGTTTTTGCTGCTTGAGCCTACAGCAATCTTATATCCCCGGGACTTTATGAATTCCATAAGTTCTTTTGCCCCCGGAAGAGTGTTTTCAGGAGTTACCGCAGACAGGCTTTGCACATAATAGCTGTTTTTTCTCTCCATTAATTCATTAAATTCTTCTTGAGTATAGTTTTTGTCAAAATTATACTTGTCCTTAGCGTCTTTAAGGATAGTTTCCAGGGATTTTCTTCTTGAAACGCCGCGTAATTTATCGGCGGTTTCATCGTCAAAGGGAATATTTTCCTCATCAGCCATTCTTCGCCAGGCATGGGTGTGCAAACTGGAGGTGTCTGTGATAACTCCGTCCAGGTCAAATATTACCGCCTTTACGTTTCCTATTTTTTCCAATTTTAATACCTCAGATCATATTTTCGGACTATAATGTAAAGGTTAGGCTTATACATTGCGAGTGTGGGGAATTTAAAGGGATAGTATGAAGAAAAAAGTGAATATAAAGCTGATACTTGAAACCCTTGAGGGGAAGTATTCTATACCGATGATGGCGGAGATTTACACAGGAAATCCTTATAAATCGCTTGTTTCATGTATTCTTAGCCTCAGAAACCGTGATGAAATAACGTTTCCTATTGCTGAAAAGTTGTTTAAGGCTGCTGATACACCGAAAAAAATAGCAGAAATGCCTTATGATAAGCTTTGCAGCTATATAAAATCTATAAATTATTATAAAACCAAGGCTGAGAATATTCAGACGATATCAAGAACCCTGCTTGAGAGGTACAAAGGGCAGGTACCTGATGATATGGACGAGCTCCTGAAATTTCGAGGGGTAGGCAGGAAAACAGCTAATATAGTTATTTCTGTGGGGTTTGAAAAGCCGGGGATTGCTGTTGATACCCATGTGCACAGGATTTGTAACCGCCTGGGCTACGTTAATACTAAAAACCCCGATGAAACTGAAATGGAACTCAGAAAAAAGCTCCCCCAGGATTACTGGCGGGTAATTAACAGGTTGTTCGTGCTTCATGGGAAAAATATCTGCAAGCCCGTAAACCCAATGTGTAACGCATGCTCAATTATTGACTATTGTAACCAGGTGGGCGTCATTAAAAATAGAGGGAAACAACGGTAAAAAACCGGTAAATCCCCTTTTTAAGCCAAGAACCGCTGACTCAATTGCATAAATATTTAACCTGAACGACGGGTTAGCTAAAAATTTAATACTTGACAAGTTTAAAAAAACATATTATATTGTTAAAAATTTAACTTGTAGAAGCTGGAAATTTTTCCGGCAAGAATTTAAAAAAATTTATTTTATAAATTTTTTTTTGCCTAAATTAAGGAAAAGAGAAAAATGAGACAAAGGATTGAAAAAACATTAATTCGCAGGGTAAAAAGTATAAATGTTTTCAATTCATGGCACAAAATCAAAGATAATTTTTTAATTTTAGAAAAAAGAGAGGCTTTAAAGTTCCTCTCTTTTTTTTATGAATCATTATTTTTAAATCCGAATCCTGTATTCGGATTTTTTTTAACTAAAAAATGTACAATCTATAAGGAGAATAAATTATGGTAGTTCAGCAGCAGCAAGTCCCGGTAAAAAAAGCAGAATTTTTAAAGAAAAATTTAGCTTCCATAAGCAAGCCAAAAGACAGGGCTAATTTGCTAAAAGAAAGAATTCTTGAACTGGTAAACGAAAAGGGCGGGTTTGTAAATACGCATGCCCATCTCGACAGGGCATTCACAGTAACGCTGGATAACCTTCACCTGGCTAACGCTACACTTAAAGAAAAGTGGTACCTGGTTGATTCAATCAAGAAAAATTCAACCGTATACCAGATTTATGACAGAATGGCGTATGCCCTTGAAAAAATGATTGACCAGAACGTCCAGGCAGTGGGGACTTTCATTGATATAGACGAAGTTATAGGCGATAAAAGCATTAAAGCCGCTGAACTGCTCAAACAGCAGACATCAGGCGATATCCAGATAAAATTTATAAACCAGACCTTAAAAGGTGTCATAGACCCGCAGGCAAGGGAATGGTTTGATCTTGGTGCTGAATATGTAGATATCATAGGCGGATTACCCGCAAAGGATGAAGGCCACGAAGAGAAACACCTCGATATCCTTATGGAAACCGCAAAAAGACTAAACAAGCCGGTCCATGTCCACGTTGACCAGCTAAACACAGCCGAAGAAAAAGAAACCGAGCTGCTTGCAAAAAAGACCATCGAGCACGGGATGGAAGGCAGGGTAACCGCAATCCACTCGATTTCAGTGGCTGCGCATAAAAAAGAATATAGAGAAGAGCTCTATAAGTTAATGAAAAAAGCTAAGCTTAACGTAATAAGCTGCCCTACAGCGTGGATTGACGGAAAAAGAAATGAAGTGCTTGCCCCTACACACAATTCCGTAACACCGATAGATGAAATGATTCCCGCCGGGATCCCCGTAGCTATAGGGACAGACAATATCGCTGATATACTCAAGCCTTTCACAGATGGAGATATGTGGACAGAAGTCAGGTTCCTCCTGGAAAGCTGCAGGTTCTACAATATAGACCAATTAGTGAACATTTCCACCGTTAACGGGCTGAAAGTTCTTGATATACCTTATATCCAGTAATAAACCGAATTTTATTTCAGGTTTTTCTTTAAGATGTGGATTATAGAAATATTATTGGCATAAATTTCTCTTAAATATGAATTTATGCTTTCCATAGAACTTTCAACAGCTTCATTCTGAATACCCAGGATTTTCAGCAGAATTTCTTTTTGTTTTTGGTTCAGGCTATTTTCTTTGTTTTCTTTCGACATGGTTTATCTCCTTTTTGTTAAGTTTTATTTAATCACAATGTTATTCAATCATGATGAATATTAATCATAATTGAATAATTATATTTCGTTGTGATTAGTCTGTCAATTACAATTTTATTTATATTTGATAATTAATAATCAAAAAATTAGAATTATAATCAAGGAGGATTATAGTTCTATGTCATTAATAAGAACTGAAATAAAAACGATTTTAGCAAGAGAAAATATGACACTATCTGAACTGGCAAAAAAAGCAAGCGAAAGAACCGGAAAATCATGGACACTTCAGGGTTTATCCAGAAAGTTGATTAAAGGTACTTTATCTTATAATGAAGCTGCTTTACTGGTCAGTTCAATAGGCTATAAACTTCAATTTATTAAGGAAGAATAATGTGTTCAAATTCCTGAAATTTTAGGCCATGAAGTAA
The DNA here is from genome assembly GCA_028281965.1 of Candidatus Gastranaerophilales bacterium. GTDB lineage: Bacteria > Cyanobacteriota > Vampirovibrionia > Gastranaerophilales > UBA9971 > JANQEB01. The sequence goes on along the minus strand of JANQIY010000339.1, from coordinate 5,951 downwards.
AAATTAGAAGGATTTAAGCTAATACAATGCAAAAAATAACCAAGACAGCTCTTGATAAGCTCGTAGAAAAATTTGAAATACCTGATTTTATAGGGGATGACCCTATTCAATTTCCTCATAAATACTCCAAAAAGCAGGATATAGAGGTCTCAGGCTTTATTTCATCAGCGTTTGCTTATGGAAACAGGAAAAAAATTATTGAAAACCTGCACAAAGTTCATAAAATTCTCAATGATAACCCTTATGAATTTGTTTTAAACTTTGATATTGACAGGGATGCGGAGTTATTTAAAGGGTTTATTTACAGGTTTACGGGGGAAAAAGATATTCTCTTCCTGATTTATTCACTCAGCCAGGTTTTAAGGAAGTTTGATTCCCTTGAAGATGCTTTTTTGGAAGGTTTTTCGAAAAAAGACCCCAATGTAAAACAAGGACTGGTTAACTTTGTTGACCTTTTAAGGAACAATCTCCCCTGTGATGAGGAATGTACAAGGAGCTTCATACACCTTGTCCCCAGTCCTTTAACAGGAAGCGCCTGTAAAAGGCTGAACCTTTTTTTGAAATGGATGGTGAGAAAACCGCCGGTTGACCTGAATGTCTGGCAAAAAATCCCGGCTGACAGGCTTATAATTCCGCTTGATGTACATGTTTCAAGACTTTCAGTTAAAATGGGGCTGACCGGGAGAAAGTCTGCTGACTGGAAGAAAGCCGAGGAGATTACTGAAAAATTAAAACAGTTTGACCCGGATGATCCTGTAAAATATGATTTCGCAATATTCGGAGCCGGTATAGAGCGGCTGTATTAGCCTATTCCAAAGGCCTTCTCCTGGAATTGATTACCTGCTTAAACTGCTCGTCATTTTTATACGGCTCAAAACACTTTTCTATAACGGCCATTTCCTTTATAAGAGGATTAAATTGCATTGCCACGCTTAATTCTTTTAATGCCTTGTCTTTATCACCAAGTGCGGCATAAGAACAAGCCCTCTTATAAATTAAAATCGCATCAACTGAGTTGGATTCGAGCGCTATGTCAAAAATCTTCTTTGCGTCCTCAGGACATCCGGTTTCCAGGTATAAATCGCCTAGTTTATACATTAAAACAACATTATTGGGATTAAACTCAAAGGATTTTCTTAAAAATGTAAGCGCAATATCGGGTTGGTCAAGCTGTTTAAAGCATTCTGCAAGCATTTCATAAGCTTTACTGCCTGTAGGATTGAGCTCCAGGTATTTTTTAAGGTGTTTTACGGCTTCTGCCGGCTCTTCTTTTTCCAGGAATATCGCCCCGATATCGAGCAGGCAAACTGCGTCGTCAGGATTGATTTTCAGCACGCTATTGTATGATTTAAGCGCGTCATCATACTTTTCCATCTTTGCATATGCTACACCCTTGTTATAATAGGCAAGAGCAAGATTTGGCTCTTTTTCCAACGCCTTATCATAATATTCGATTGATTCCTCAAAATCCTGAATATCTAAGAGAAAATTGGCATAATTGTATAAAATTTCATAACCGGCAGAATCCGTGTTTACAGCCTGCATATAGTAGTTTTTTGCTGACTGAATCCGGCCTCTGGCAGTTTCAATCTTGGCTATATTTACCCAGCCCATACTCTCAAGTTCCGGGCATTCCAGGAGCTTTTCATAAGAAAGCTTGGCTTTATCGAATTCACCAAGCTTTTGGTAAAGCTCTCCTATTTCAAGATAATGCAAATAAGGCTCTATATTCGACAACTTTCGTTCCCTTCCTTTCCTTCAAAAAAAAATAAATAACAATATTAAACCAAATCTTCAGGTTTAAATTCAGAATATGATTTATAATCATCTTTTATCAATTTTGTATGCACAAGCTTAAACAGCCTGTCTACCAGAGGGTTTGTGTGCAGTGGGTTTTCCGGTGAAGGCTTTTGCTCTTTTTTATTTGAAAAAGATTTAAAATCTACATATTTTACTTTTTCTTTATCGGTCATGTTGTTTTCCTCTTAAAGGCACATATTATATTGTACCTATTTTTTAAGAAATTGAGAATATTTTTTAAAGCATATACTATATATATAAAAACATACAACTTAAAAAAATTTCCTAAATCTAATAAAAATTTAATTTTTTGTTCATTCCTTATAAAGTTCTTCTATGTATTCGGCAACCTTTTCCAGGGCAAGAGGTCTGTCAGGCAGGTATTTATCTACTATTCTGAGAAAAATACTTGCCATAACAGCTCCTTCAACGCCTATTTCACGCAAGTTCATCAGGTGCCCGGGTTTTGAAACCCCAAAGCCTACGGCCACAGGCAGGGAAGATGCTGATTTTATTTTATAAAAAACGTCTTTGAGCATAACGGAAAAATTTTCCCTAACACCGGTAACTCCGGTGGATGAAACAAGGTATATGAACCCTGACGAGGCTTTTGAAATTTTTTCTATCCTCCCGGCGTTTGACGTAGGTGAAACCAGCATTATAAAGTCAATGTTATTACCGCCCAGTTTCTCCAAAAGTTCCCCGGACTCCTCTAAAGGCAGGTCAGGAATTATAACGCCCGCTACATTTTTGTCTTTCAGTTCCCTAACAAAATTATCCAGCCCGAAATTCAGGATGGGATTGAGGTAAGAAAACAAAATTAGCGGAACTTTCATATTAGCCTTAATATCACCTAGAAACTCGAACGCTTTTTGCAGGTTAATACCGTTTTCCAGGGCAATTTTTGAGGCCTTCTGAATAACGGGCCCGTCCGCAAGGGGGTCGGAAAACGGAATCCCTACCTCAATTGCGGCCGCGCCTTTTTCCTGAAACAGGTAAAACAGTTCTTTTGAAAACTCCAAATCAGGATATCCAACCTCTACAAAAGGGATAAAAGCAGGATTCCTCCTGCTGTCAACTATAGACTGGTTAACTCTAGAAATTGCCTCTTGTTCCATATAAATAAACTTCTTCCGGTTCTTCAAGCTCATCGTGTATTTCAAAAACAGACTTTTTTATCACGGGGTGAACAAAATCAGGATCCAACTCCAGCATAGGAACCAGCGCATATGCCCTTTCATGCATTCTCGGATGAGGGATTTGAAGTGATTCATCAGATATAACCTGATCTTCGTAAAAAAGTATGTCCAGGTCAAGGGTTCTTGGTCCAAAGCGGTTTTCAGGATGACGCTTTCTGCCCAGCTGCTGCTCAATCCTCATACAGGTTGCCAAAAGCTCATACGGTGTAAGGGTTGTTTCGATTTTTAAAACAGCATTGGCAAACCATTCCTGATCTTTAAAACCTATCGGCTCTGTTTCATAAATGCTGGAAATATCCACAACAGTTATTCCATCAGCGTCTTTGAGCAGGTTGTTCGCCTGCTGCAAATAACCCACCCTATCTCCTATGTTAGAACCCGCGCAAAGATATGCCGTAATCATTTTTATCCTTTTTGTCCTTACATCCTATATTCTATCGTTTTCACAGCCGGATTAAAACTATACCAAAAGTATTATTTTAAAGATATTCTCTTCATTTGTTCAAAAGGCTGTTAGAAAATAATTATAAGAAAAAAATATGACTTTTGAAAAAAATTAATTAAAATAAGCTTATAAGCAAGAAGAGAGCTGGAAGGAAGGGTCGCTCATCATGATTTCAAACCTGTTGAATATAGTAAATAGTGTTTTCCAAGCTCCCCGGGCAGCTCAACCGCAGGTTTTACCGACAAGCAGTATTGAAAACCCGTTTGCATCCCCTTTTTTGGAAAATCCTTTTCAAAAACAGGCATTTGCCGGTAAAAACCAGCCTATAAAAGGCGGATATTTTGCCGGGTACTACAACGGCAAGAAAAATATCGTGGGCAAACGACTTTTCATCAGTGTTTAAGAGATTCATTCCCGTAAGGGTTATAATCGTTATCCCTGAGCCCTAAAGCAGGGTTTACAACTTTTTTAATAAGAAGCCTTTCAGTAAGCATATCCAGAGGTATAGCAACCGCCGCAAGCGTTGCAAAGCCAACGCCCGTCTTTAATGAATTTGCCAGCAGTTTTTTACCTGCTGTAGGTTTTTTAAGGACTTTAATCAATTTTTTGCCTATAAAAGGCACTTTTTCTATTTTGGAAGCAAGTGAAGAGTTTGCGGTGTTTATCTTTTTAAGTGTTTTATCAACCCATTTATCCCCGCCGGCTTTCATTGCTCCATGCTGGGCGATATGGATTGCTGCTGTAGGCCCTACCAGGCTGGCTACTGTATGAAATACAGCCTGCCTTAAGGCGGTTTTTTTATCGCTGTTTTGATAGGAATCGTCCTGGCCTCTTTTATACTTATCCCAGATATCTGCGCCAAAATACATCAGGGCAGGCACCCAGAAAAGATTTGCCACCATGCTTCCTACTGCCGGTCTTAATGCCTCACCGACTTCATTTGTATAACCAAGCATCCTTATGGGAGATTCAATGAGAATATCTTTTTTATGCTCTTTCCCGTATTCGCTATTTGCGGGCCGCTCTGACTTACTCGAGAGATTATTATGCCTTTTCGAAAGACTTTCATAAGGACTTGCGTCATTAGTTGAATTGGTGCCGTCCGATTTAAAAGATACCTCTTGTTTAGCATGGTTTACAGCGAAGTTGCCTGAAATTGTTCCCATTTTATTTTTCTGTCTCTTCTTATTCTCGTAATATTATAATTTATATAAATAAAAAAAATTTCTATTTTAATTAAAAATCGTAACAAAACGTGATGTTTTAGCTTAAGCCTAGGGAACAGGATCATATCCTCCGGGACTAAAAGGATGGCACTTGAAAATTCTTTTTATACCTAGCCAGGTTCCTTTAATGACGCCGTATTTTGTGATTGCTTCCTTTGTATACTCTGAGCAGGTGGGATAAAACCTGCATACCCTGGGAAATTTTCTTGAAATTTCCTGGTAAATGTTTATAAGTAAAATAAGGATTCTTTTCATTTTTGCCTGTTATTTATAAATTTTCTATTAGCTTTTTTAATACAATCCAATAAAGCGGCATGGACTGAATTATAGTCCGATTCTATTATAGCCGGTCTTGCTATAAAAATCAGGCTTTGATAATCCTTTAGTTTAAAACCTTCTGTTTTGGTTATATTTTTGTAGGATTCCCGCATAAGTCTTTTTATCCGGTTTCTTTTAACGGCCCTTTTGTGAACTTTTTTAGCTACGATAAACCCTACCCTGGTTGGGGTTTCAACGTTTTGTTTTTTGCTTCCCAGATATAAAATAAGCAGTGAGTTTGCGACTGATTTTTTTTGGCGATATATAAACGCAAATTCACTGCTTTTGGTCAATCTTTCTTGTTTAGGCAACATTTTTAACTTATAGCGGGTTAAGCCCGTTTTTTAAGCTGAATACCTAATGAGTGACGGCCCTTTGCCCTTCTTCTCCTGATGATTTTCCTGCCGCCCGGGGATTTCATTCTCACGAGAAAACCGCTCACTCTTTGTCTTTTCTTTTTTGTTCCTTCTAATGTCCGCTTCATTTATGCATTCTCCATTAATTACCAGCTTGATAATTTATATTTAATCATAAACAAAACAATACACGCAAAATTTTTGTTTTTACACCAGTTTAAAAACCTATCCGAAAAATAATTTATAGACAGAACCGAGCAAACACTTGTCATTGCGAGGAAGCCTGCCCCGTGCTTGACACGGAGCGGCAATATGCCCGGTTAACATTACGGGTTTTCAGCCCTTTTAGACAGATTATACCATCCTGAAACAAGTTCAGGACAGGCTTCCTCGTAAATGATATTGGTCATTTATTGTTTTGATTTCCCGGATAGGCTCTAAGTAACTCGAATTGCTAATTACATTTTTTCAAAATTCCTTAAAATGCCCACCCAACCCACCCTAGAGGTGCTTGCTTCCCTACATTTTTATAAATTGTTATATAAAATAGGAAGTTTTATATTTTTTAAAACCCCTAAAGTTATTTTATAATAGTCATAATGGGGTT
>JANQIY010000337.1 GCA_028281965.1 Candidatus Gastranaerophilales bacterium | reverse complement strand
TCGCCCCTGTTTTTATTTATGATTTTGCAAAATTTATTTTAATAAAATTTAAATTTTAACTCTATTTAAAACCTTGTTATAATTGCTTTTAAGCTAATTTGCGACTCGAGTTAATTAGCAATTCGGGTTAATTATAGATTAAGAAAGGTATAAGCATTATGAAAATACTTATTTTAGGTTCAACAGGTTTGCTTGGACAAGCATTAGCTTCATCTCTAAGTCTTAAAAACTTTCAAGTAACCGGTGTTGCCAGAAAAAATGCGGATATAAATATTGATATTACAGAAGATGAATCTCTTTTAAATGTTTTAAAAAATGATGATTATGATGTAATAATTAATACTGTTGCGATAGTTAATCTTAAAACGTGCAATGATGATCCAGGCCTTGCTTATAAAGTTAATTCACGGCCAGCTTCGATAATTGCCAATTATGCAAAAAATAATGGAGCTTACTTTATCCAAATTTCAACAGATCATTATTACTCAGGTGATAAAGATTTATTACATAAAGAAACAGATAACATAAAATTATTAAACGAATATGCAAGAACCAAGTATTGCGGTGAAGTTTATGCGCTTACAAGCCCAAAAGCCTTAGTTATAAGGACAAACATTGTAGGTTTTAAGAATTCTGAATCGCCGACATTTGTGGAATGGATTGTGAATAATCTTGAAAATAATACTTCAATGAATCTTTTTAATGATTATTACACTTCCAGTATTTCTGTTAAGCAATTTTCAAACATATTATATGATATAATCCTTAAAAGGCCGGCAGGCATACTAAATATTTCGTCCGGAGAATGCTTTTCAAAAGAAGCGTTTATTAGAGCTTTAGCTGATAAACTAGATTTCTCTTTGGGAAATTCAAAATCTTACAGTATTTTAAAGTCAGGTCTGACTGACAGGGCAGAAAGTCTCGGACTGGACGTATCAAAAGCAGAAAGTATTGCCGGGTATAAATTCCCGGGATTAGATGAAGTTATTCAGGAGATATGTAATGAGTATAAAAATAAATAATAGGGATATTTCTATTAATACTCAAACATATTTTATTGCAGACATCGCATCAAATCATGACGGCAGTCTGGAAAGGGCAAAAGAACTTATTTTTAAAGCAAAGGATGCAGGAGCAGACGCAGTTAAGTTTCAGCACTTTTTAGCTGAAAAAATCGTCAGTGATTACGGTTTTAAAAACCTTAAAACCGCTATGAGCCATCAATCTAAGTGGGATAAGTCAGTTTTTGAAATATATAAAAACTATGAATGTAAAAGGAATTGGACGGAAGAACTTTATAATACGGCTCAAAAAGCTAATATTGACTTTATGACAACTCCTTATGATTATGAAGTTCTTAATATGATTGATAAGTATGTTCCTGCATATAAAATTGGCTCTGGCGATATAACATGGATTGATTTTATTAGTGCTATAGCCAAGAAAAACAAGCCTGTACTTCTGGCAACAGGCGCGTCGGATATGGACGATACTGAAAGAGCTGTCAATGCCATATTGAAATATAATAAACAAGTTGTTCTTATGCAGTGCAACACAAACTACACCGGAAACCTTGAAAATTTTAAATATGTTAACTTAAATGTCTTAAAAACATTTAGCGCAAAATATCCTGAAATGACTCTTGGATTGTCAGATCACACCCCCGGGCATTCTGCAGTTTTAGGAGCTATTGCTCTTGGGGCAAGGGTAATTGAAAAACACTTTACTGATGATAATAACAGAAAAGGACCGGATCATCCGTTTTCAATGAATCCTCAATCTTGGAAGCAAATGGTGGAAGCATCAAGAGAGCTTGAATTTGCACTGGGAGACGGAATTAAAAGAATAGAGGAAAATGAAAAACAAACAGTCATAATTCAAAGAAGATGTATAAGGTTAAAAAATGATATGAAAGCTGGCTCAATAATCAAAGAAGCAGATATTGAACCTCTAAGACCAGCACCTGCAAATTCAATAGAACCATATAAAGTTAATGATGTAATCGGCAAAGAACTTGTAAACGCAAAAAATGCCGGTGATACTCTTTATGAAGAAGATATAAGAGGACTAATCAAATGTTAAAGGGTAAATATGTTGGGTTAAGAGCAATAGAGAATGCTGATTTACCACAACTGCTTGAATGGAGAAATAAACCTGAATACCGCAGGTTTTTTAGGGAATACAGGGAATTAAACTCAGAACAGCAAAATAAATGGTTTGAATCTAAAGTATGTAATGACTCTTCCATAAGAATGTTTGCCATTGAGGATTTGATAAATGGCAAGTTAATAGGAGCTTGCGGACTTTGCTATATCGATTGGGTTAATAGGAATGCGGATTTTTCTATTTATATCGGGCCTGATAATATTTATATTGACGACAAATATGCAATTGATGCCGGGTTAGTTATGATTAAGTACGGTTTTAAAGAATTGAACCTGCATAGATTATGGTCAGAAATATATGATATTGATGAAGCGAAGAAAAAAATGTTTAAAACGCTGGGGTTCACCCTGGAGGGAACTCACAGGCAAACTCACTGGACTGAGGGTAAATGGGTAAACTCCTTATTTTATGGTTTACTGGAAAGCGAGTATAAGAAAGATGAGTAAAATCAAAGATAATTTTATGAAAGAAAGTAAATATGTTAATGTAGATTGTCCTGCCTGTAATAGCTCTGATAATAATTATTTATTTAAAAAAGATGGATTTAGTATTCTTGAAGTAATTACCCCGGGAAAATTAGACGCAGAATTAGCAAGAAAAAAAGCCATTGCCGGAGAACCTGGTTTGTCAATTATACCTTTTTTAAAAGAGTTATTACTTGATAGTTTGGAACAAACCGGTAAATCATTTCAAGAACTTTCAGCTAACAACAAGCTATCGTCTCATTTATGGATAGTGGCTAAAAAATGAATCAAAAACCATCTAATTCATGCATAGCAATAATTACGGCAAGGGGAGGAAGTAAGCGAATTCCCAAAAAAAATATAAAGGAGTTTTGCGGCCAGTCCATCATTAAGTATTCAATTGACGCTGCATTTAATACCGGGTGTTTTGATGAAATTATGGTTTCAACTGATGATCAGGAAATAGCTGAGATAGCCAAAAAATTTGGCGCAAATGTCCCCTTTTTCAGAAGCCCTGAATTGTCAAACGATATGGCAATGACTGCTCCCGTGTTAATTGAAGTACTTGAAGAATATAAAAAACTGGGCAGGTATTTTGAATATTGTTGCTGTATTTACCCCTGCGCTCCTTTTATCACGGCGCAAAGTCTAAAAGCAGGAATGGATCTACTTATAGAAAGCAAAGCAGATAGTGTTTTGCCTGTCGTAAGATTTTCTTACCCGCCACAGAGAGGACTTGTTATAAGAGAAAATAAAGTGCAAATGCTTTATCCTGAAAATTATAACGTTCGTTCTCAGGATTTAGAATCTATTTATCACGATGTTGGGCAATTTTATTGTTTAAAGTCAACCAGTTTAATTAAGGAAGCTAAATTATTCTGCAAAGATACTGTCGCTATTGAGCTGCCTGAATCTGAAGTTCAGGACATTGATAATGAAGAAGACTGGAAAATTGCAGAAATGAAGTATAGGATATTAAAAGAAAATGTCAAAAATAATTAAATACTCAAAGCCTAGTACCCCATTGTTGGATATTAAGCAGGATTTCTTTGAAAATAATGTAAAATTTTTGGAAGATGTTTTAAAGGTAAACAATGTCTATTCAAATCAGGAAAGAAGGACCTGTTGTAAGAATTGTGGTGAACTTATTGGGGATTTTGACTTTATTTCTTTTGGTATTCCTTACAGTGAATGTAAAAGATGCGAACATTTGAATGGTTACTTTGAAGATAGTGATGAATTTGTAAATTATTTATATGCTGATAATGGTGGAGAAAACTACAAATCTAATTATTTAAAGAATTATGATAAAAGAGTGGAAAATATATATTTACCTAAAGTTGATTTTCTCTCTGAAGTAATTAACCATAATTATGATTTAACTGATATTGGCTGCGGGGGCGGACATTTTGTCAAAGCCTGTGAATTGAGAAATATTAATGCCAGGGGAGTTGACCCCAATGAAACTTTAGTTGAACTGGGATCTCAAAAAATTATTAAAAATAAACTTAACGTATGCAAAGTTGATGAATTCGAAACAATTATAGAAAATTCAGATTCCCGAGTTACTTCTATGATTGGAGTTTTGGAACACTTAAAGCACCCTCAACGTGCAATTAAGGCGTTTAAAAATTCAAATTCGGAATTTCTTTATATCTCTGTACCATTAGTTAGTTTTAGTGTTTTTATTGAACATACTTTTACTGATGTGTTTCCAAGGCACTTAAGCGGAGGTCATACACATCTTTATTCCAAAAATTCTATAAATTATCTGGCAAATAAATTCGGGCTCGAAATCATGGGAGAATGGTGGTTTGGTTCTGATATAATGGATTTATACAGGTCAATACTTATGAAATTCAGTAATAGTCCACAAAAATCAAAATTTAACGGTTTGTTAAATAAGTATTTTGGCACTTATATTGATAAACTGCAAAACATACTAGATAAAGAACAAATATGTTCAGAAGTACATGTTGTTTTTAGAAAAAAATGATATTTTCATTTAGCTTCCTTAATGCGAAAATGAGTGAAGTTTTAGGTCCAGCCCGGCAAAGCCGGATTTTACCGAAAACTAACTCATTCTGTTATAATAACTTGATTTAAACAGATTTATAAATGCTTGAATACTTGAAAAATCGCAACAGGTCAGGCTTGTAACAAAATTTGATTAAGCGTAGAAGGAATGCTAAGAGCATCAAGGATACTCAACCCACGTTTTTTGGTTGTTTCAATAACATAAAAAATTTCTTTACATTCAAGATAGGGAGGGGCTGACCCTTGCTTCCCTACATTTTTATAAATTGTTATATAAAATAGGAAGTTTTATATTTTTTAAAACCCCTAAAGTTATTTTATAATAGTCATAATGGGGTT
>JANQIY010000274.1 GCA_028281965.1 Candidatus Gastranaerophilales bacterium | reverse complement strand
ATACACACACAACCAAGTTGTTCTAGTCTAGTCCCATCTCTGTCATCATATGACTCTCAGGACAGTTACCTTAACGACGGAGGTGGCATCTCGTTTAACCCTCCTTAACCACATTGTGATTCAGGAGGGTTCTATTTTTCCAATTACTTTTTATTTACCAAACTTTTGATAGTAATAAAAAACCCGGGAAAAAAAGATATAACCCTCTATGGAACAACAGACCTGCCCTATGAAGAAGGCAAATGGAGCGGCAATGACCTGGTAACAGCAGCATAGTTGAATAAAGAAAAATTTGATAAATTAGTATTTCATTTTAAGTTTTAGTGATTATAATAAAACTTATGTACATAAATACTACAGAATTTATAGTTTACTGTACATAGGAAAGCTGGATAATATGAATTTTAACATTTTGGAAAAACTGAATAAGAAAATAATCGCAACCATGGTTGTTGTTGGGGTTTTAGTTGTGTCATTATTAGTCTCTACATTTGCTTTTGACTTTTTTAAGAAAAAAGAAAAGCATGTTGAAGGTAAAACTAACCAAAAAGTAACAGAAGCACAACGAAAAAAGAATTTAAGAGAGAGCTTAAAAAAACTAAAAGATGTAAAAGCAAGGCATAAAAAAGCTATTAAAAAAATAAAAGAAATAGAATCAGAACTTTATATTCATGCAAAGCCGGAAAATGAAGCCTTTTGTGCTCAGTTATTTGAAGATTTTATAGAAAATAAAGTTGAATTAATCTTGCCTATAGCTCATAGCGATGATTTTAATGATTCTGAGATACAAAAGGAGTTGAAACCTTGTATAGAAAAAAATCCAATAATGGCTGATAAAGCTACGGAAAAATTGCTTTTAGTTGGATTAACACCAGCAATGAAGGTGATTAGGGATAATGATTATACATACTGGAGAGATGAACTTGCAAGTCATGTAGGTAAAGCACAATTCGCCTTCAGGGTTCATAAAGTAGATTTTGATAATAATCCTGATAATGGGCTGGAGTATGTAATTTTCTCAGGTGGATACCTTCCCAGTCCAATACGCACAAAGACCCCATATTATTCTGATAAAGTAGCAATATTTAATGTAAATAAATGTGACACAATAAAAAAAGTTCATGATGAGGGTTTTGGGTCTGTTTTAGATTATAAAACTCATAAATTAAAAAATAATTATTCTGGACTTATAAAGTATAAAGATAAATATTATATCTATGTTATTCGAGATAATTCAGGTGATAGAGAAAAAGTAAGTGGAATTTCTTTTAAAGAGTGGGCTGATAAAAAATTTTTTAAAGAATTTCCTACTGTATATGATTTCAGATTACTTTGGGGTAAATGTGGATACAATATTTATGAATATTAATAAAAGGAGAATAAAATGAGCGAGTTAACACAAGATTTTAGAAGTAAACTTTTTAAATTTATAGCTGATGCCGAAGGTTTCAGGGGCTATATATACAGTGATATTAATGGTTATCCAACAGTGGGATACGGACATAACCTGTTTGCAGATGGAATTGATTATCCTACTGACATAACACAGGATTTTATCGATGCGCAAGTTCCTATACCTAGCAATGAAGTAGTAACTTTTTTGTTAGATAGGGAAAATGGTTATCTTAGCGACACTAACTATATTGCTTTACAACAATCGGGTCTAACTTCTGAACAGAGAGAAGCATACAGTAATAATCTTACAATATTACTTCAAGCCAGATGTTCTTCATACAGCATTACAAAAACCCAAGCAAGAGCACTATTTGATCATGATGCAGAGGAAGCCTGGGATGGTCTTGAAGCAAGCCTTGAAGGGGCATTAGCAGGTTTAAGTAATAATTATATAAACACTGACGCTGGTGTTGCTCTTGTATCCCTGGCTTTTAACAACCCTGCATTAATCGGAACAAACCTCTTAAATGCACTTAAATTTGATAATAAAATAGCTGCGTGGTATGAAATTGCATATTACACAAATGGTGATAATTTACAGGGAATTGCAAACAGAAGATATGCAGAAGCTCATAAATTCCTGGATTTAAGTTCTCTAACCGCTGAAGAAGCTCAAGACCTCGCTCAATTCCTGG
>JANQIY010000248.1 GCA_028281965.1 Candidatus Gastranaerophilales bacterium | reverse complement strand
TTACTTATCGCGTATCAGCATTAATTGGCTAGACCCCGCATCAAGTGCGGGGTGACAGTTTAAGTTTAATTTATCCAATTTAGAACTGAATTGCCCTGGCAGTTAACGAGGTTGCAAAAATATTTTTATGGGTTTAAAATAAATAGTGATATAAATCACAATTTATTAGTATAAAAAAGGTTTTTTAATCATGAGTAAAGGGAAAAAAATCATTATTAGAGTGTGTATGGGCAGTTCATGTTTTGCCAGGGGAAATGCTGAAAACCTGGCTTATATTGAAAAATTTATAGAAAACATAGACCTTGAAGCGCAAATCGAGCTTATTGGCCACAGGTGCGGGAATAATTGTTCTGCCGGACCTCATATAATGATTGGTGAAAAATCCTATAAAAATACGGATATAACCCGGCTGGAAAAAGCTCTTCTCGATCTCACCTTAACACGTAAATAAGGGGTAAGCAAAATGAATAGTTCCTATCCTGTATACACAATAAAAAGTGAATGTTCAGACTGTTATAAATGCGTCAGGGAATGCTACGTTAAAGCAATTCGAATTGAAGACGGGCACGCCTCGGTCATACCGGAGCAGTGCATTGCTTGCGGCAACTGCATAAAAGCCTGTCCGCAAAACGCGAAAAAAGTCCGCAATGACCTTGAAAAAGCAAAGAGCCTGGTATCATCAGCCCAAAAAGTTTTTATTTCCCTCGCTCCCAGCTGGAGAGGGGTTTGGGATATTTCAGAACAGAACTTAATCAGGTTAATTAAGGAACTGGGGTTTAGCGAAGTTTCAGAAACAGCCCTTGGAGCCCAAGAGGTATCCATACAAACAGCAAAGTTTTTATCAGGTGAAGAAAAAGGTCTTTTCATATCCAGCGCCTGCCCGGCGGCTGTTGATTTTATAAGGCTTTATATGCCTGAATACGCTAAATGCATAACAAACATTGCATCCCCAGCCCTTACACACGCTAAAATGCTAAAAGAACAGTATGGGGCTGATATTTCCATAGTTTTTATCGGACCCTGCATAGCCAAGAAAAACGAATCCGATAAACACCCTGAGCTCATTGACGTTGCCCTTACTTTTGAAGAGCTAAACCAATGGATTGAGCAGAATGGGATTGTTTTAAACGATTCAGACAATAAGGATGAATACAGGTTCGTGCCGGAAGAAGCTTACGAAGGCTCTCTTTATCCCCTGGAAGGGGGCATGAATGAAACAATAAAACGCTGTGAATTACCCGGTAACGTCCAGCTTATTAACGTAAGCGCGCTTAATTCGCTGAAGAAGTCGCTTGAAGGTATTGACCCGGAAAAAATTGATAACCCCGTCTTCATAGAAGCCCTTGCTTGTGAGGGGGGATGTGTTGCAGGTCCCTGCATTTCCACCCGGAAACCGGGAATCTCCGTAATTTCCGATGTCTTATCAAATGCTCAGTCCAGAAAACGTATTCCTAAAGAGCCCAAGCTTGTCCTTGAGGAAAGTTACCTTCCCGCCCCGGCGAAAGAAACCGCTTATACTCTCCTGGAAATAGAAAAAGCCCTTGAATCCATAGGGAAATACAGTATTGAAGACGAGCTAAACTGCGGCGGGTGCGGTTATAATAATTGCCGCCAGTTTACGGAAGCCTTGCTGTCAGGCAAGGCTGAAACCTCCATGTGTGTTTCTTATATGAGGAAAACCGCCATGAAAAAGGCAGGGGCCATGCTTCGTTGTATGCCTTCCGGCGTGGTTATTGTAAATAACCTGCTCAAAATAGTTGAAATAAATGAAGCTTTTATAAAAATGTTTGCCGGTGAGGTTTACGAGAGATTTAAGGGCTGCCCGGAAGACTTGATAGGCGCATATCTTGACAGATTACTGCCCTGCGCTGATATTTTCAGGCAGGTGCTTAAGACCGGAAAAGACGTTCATAAAGAGCATTATCACATCAAGGACGGACTTTTTGACATTACTGTATTTAGCATTGAAACAAGCCAGGTTGTAGGAGCCATTATAGTTGATGTAACAAAATCAGAAATGAAGCGGGACAGGATAGCTAAAAAAGCCCAGACGGTAATTAATAAGAATATATCCGTCGTGCAGGAAATAGCCTGCCTGCTGGGTGAGCATATGGTTGAGACTGAGGTTTTGCTGAATTCAATTACAGAATGCTATGAGTCTAAAAAGGGGGAATGAAGTGCAAGAGTCCCTATTTATTGACATAGACCATTTTCAACGGAAAAAGAAGGGACAGAACGCATACGGCGATTCATTCACCTCTAAGCGATACCCCGGGGAAGACAGGTTAATTGCCGTTCTCTCTGACGGACTGGGCAGCGGGGTAAAAGCAAGTATCCTGTCCCGGATGACGGCAACCATGGTGCTTAAGTTTGCCGAAGCCGAACGGGATTTGCTTAAAGCAACTGAAATCATCATGGAATCCTTGCCTGTCTGTAAAGTAAGGAAAATCAGCTATGCAACGTTTTCAGTAATTGACTGCAATTCTGACGGAAATGCAAAGATCGTGGAGGAAGGCAACCCACAGTTTTTATGGGTCAGAAACGGGAAAGTTTTGAATACCGAGCCAAAAGTTATTACGTCCAGAAAATTTCAAAACAGGCACATGCAATGCTATGAAATAAAAATGGAGCCCGAAGACAGGTTAATATTCTGCTCTGACGGGGTTACGCAGTCAGGGCTGGGCAGTCCCGTTTATAAACTGGGCTGGAGAAGAAGTGGTATTATCAGTTTTGTCAGAGAAATTTTAAAAAAAGAGCCGTATATTTCCAGCAGGCAGCTTTCATCGGAAATAGTAAGGGAAGCAGAGAAAAAAGAGATAAACAAAGAGGCAAAAGATGATATTTCTTCCTCCGTATTATATTTTAGACGCCCAAGAAAGCTGATTGTCTTTACGGGACCTCCTTATCACTCGGAAAAAGACCGGGAATACGCGGAGATGTTTGCCGGCTTTGACGGGAAAAAGGCAATCTGCGGCGGAACAACCACGAACTTAATTTCCAGGGAGTTAAACCGCCCTATTACCGGCGGCAAGATCCCATCCGGGAATTTGCCGTCAATATCTGAAATGGAAGGAGTTGACCTGGTAACCGAAGGTATTTTAACAATGACAAAAGCTGTGGAATATCTTGAAAATCCGCAAAAAATACAGCCTGATGCCGCAGGTAAGCTTGTTGATTTGTTTTTAGACAGTGACTGCATTGATTTTATGGTTGGCGTAAAATTAAACCAGGCGCATTATGATCCAAACTTGCCAATAGAACTCGAAATAAGGAAAAATGTTGTTAAGAGGATGATAAAAATTCTGGAAGAAAAATACGTTAAAAAAATAAATGTAAAATTTATATAAAGGGGGTAGAAATAAATGACCAAAATCAACGTTAAAATTTGCCTGGGCACAACATGTTTTGTAATGGGCGGTTCTAAGCAGCAGGAGCTCATAGAATTAGTTACCCGTAAATATTGCGGGAAAGTAAATGTTGAAAGCTCTGCCTGTCTTGACTTGTGCCGGGACAATGAATTTACCGGCGCCCCCTATGTAACGGTAAATGAAGAAGTCGTCTCAGAGGCGACTATAGAAAAAGTTACAGACATAATAGAGAAAAAGATCAATGAACAATAAAAACCATATAACAAATTTAAGAAAAGAAGTCCTGGTGAGGCTAATACGGGCTTTCCTGTCAGAAAATTTTATAAAAAACGCTGATAAAATACCATTTGATATAAGACCCAAAAATAGTGAAGTTATTTATCGTTGCTGTATTCACAAAGAAAGGGCTGTCTTGAGATACAGGGAAATAGCGGCTCTTGGCTTTGCAATTGAGAACGATGAGGAAAGCAGGCATTTAAGCGAATATGCCCAGCAGGCGTTAGAAAGGGAAAAACCGGAAGAAGAAGTCCTGACGGTCATAGATACAGCCTGTAAAGGCTGCGTTCCCAGCAGGGTTTTTGTAACTGATTTGTGCCAGGGATGCGTTGCCAGGCCCTGCGTAAGTACATGTTCATTTGGGGCTATTTCTATAAAAGAGGGCAGGTCGGTAATTGACCCGGAAAAATGTAAAAACTGCATGAAATGTATTTCTGTATGTCCGTATAACGCTATAGTAAAACTTATTGTCCCCTGTGAGAACGCCTGTTCGGTTGATGCCATAAGAAAAAATGAAATCGGCGTGGCGGAAATTGACTTTGATAAATGCATAAACTGCGGAGCTTGTATCATTGCGTGCCCGTTTGGCGCAGTGGCGGAAAAAAGCCAGGTTATTGATATATTAAAGGCAATAAAGTCTGATAAAAAAGTTATTGCGATGGTTGCGCCATCAATAGTGGGGCAATTACCGGCTGAGATAGGACAAATTGCGCAGGGTCTGGTAGAAGCCGGTTTTGATGAGGTTTATGAAGTGGCTCAGGGAGCAGACGTAACAGCAAAAAACGAAGCCGAGGAGTTTAAAGAGCGCATAAAAGAGGAAGGCGAGTTTATGACGACTTCATGTTGCGCGTCGTATAAGGAATTTGTTGATAAACACGCGCCGGACATCAAACCATTTATGTCCGAGACTAAAACGCCCCTTTATTACACGGCTGGACTTGTGAAGAAGCAGTACCCGGAAGCGGTTACAGTTTTTGCGGGACCATGTGCGGCAAAGAGGAAAGAAGGCTTAACGGATAAAAACGTTGATTATGTAATGAGTTTCGAGGAAATGGGAGCGCTGTTTGTTGCGTTGCAGATCGAGCTGGCTAACCTCTTAGAGTACAAATTTGCAAACGAAGCATCTGCCCGGGGAAGAAACTTTGGTGTTACCACAGGAGTTGCCGATTCTGTTAAGGCAGCCTCCAGGGACGATAATAAGATAAAACCCGTCTGCATAGACGGTCTTGACAAAAAAAACATCAGGGACTTAAAAAAGTGGGCAAAAAATCGCAAATGTGATGAAGGTAATCTCGTTGAAGTGATGGCTTGTCCCGGAGGTTGCGTGGGCGGGTCAGGTGTTCTTAATGATAAAAAGGTAACCACTAAAAAACTTAAGGAATATTCCCAAAAAAGCAAGGATCTAGCGGAGTAATAGGGTTAATGCCCTGCAAAACCTTACTCTTAAGAGGGTGTCTGAAAAGTAATAAAAGATAAACGATGGTATTGTCATAAGAAACAGTTACGGAAATGAAGAAATTTGCCAAATGACTATCCACCCTGGCAAACAGTTTATACATATTTTAGAAATCTGGTAGTCTCTCGATAAGTAAGGAGTAAACAATAAAAACTTAAGTGTTTTTAAAATTTTCAAAAATTCATTCTCCCTCCACCCAATTTTTTCTTTGGTCTCGCTTCCCTCCCTTCG
>JANQIY010000224.1 GCA_028281965.1 Candidatus Gastranaerophilales bacterium | reverse complement strand
AGCGTTGAAAATATACTGAAATTATTTCAGCATGACAATTTATGGCGTTTTGAAATTAATGATAAGCTATTTAAATTAAAAATGTAGGGGAGTAAGCTCCATACCCCCCTTCCCTCTGTTAAAGGAAAGGTTGTATAATTTAATTGAAAGAAAAACAGGAACATAATAATTGTGTCTGAAAAAAATTTTGACCTTGAAGAATTAAAAAAATTAATAGTACATCCAAAAATCGGGGAAATCCTTCTGCAGCATAAAAAAATCACCCTGGAGCAATTGGGGATGGGGCTGGATGAACAAAAGAAAAATCCTATACCCATAGGACGGATTTTGATAGATAAAGGTTTTGTTTCTGAAAATGAACTTGTTGAGCTATTATCCATTCAGCAAAATATTGCTAGATTATTAAAGGAAAGCTATAGCGAATTGGAAAAGTTCAAAAATGCAAAGCTTAAGGAACAGTGACTTTCTTTCTTTTGTCAGGATAACTTCCTTTATTCTCTTTTATGGTACGCTTTTTGCGCTACTTTGCTATTATACTCTGGCCTCTTTGCCGGAAATCAACCAGGATATACTGGAGTTTTTAAAAGCCCTTATTTATAAAGAAGACTCCGAAACGGACATAGGTTCAAGAATTACACTGGGACTAAACATTTTTAATATCTTACTGTTTTTTTTACTGGCTGTTTTTTCCTTTTCAATGTTTTCTTCAGGCTTAAGCGGGCTTTTTTACGTAATATCAGCAAAAAAGTATGGATATGAGGAAATTAACCTGCTTCAGGCTATTAAAAGGATTACAGAGTGGCAGTTATATAAATATTTTTTGGTAATTTTGCCTCTGCTGGGCTTTATTACAGTTGCCGGGGTATTATTTTTGTTGTCGGTGTTGTTTTTTAACGCTATAGTCACCGGTATAGGGCTTTTCACAGGGATATCATTTTTTATAATGAGTTTTATTTTCTTTAACCTGATGTTTTTCCTTTCACTCTCAATCCTGGGGGTTTTATGGAAGTCTATAAACCTGGTTTTTGGAACGGAAATTGCGGTAAGCGAGCCACAGCTTGACAACTTGAAAATATCCCTGAGGTCGGAACGTCTTATCAGAGCTGCCCGCAGTAATTTTCTACTGCTTTTTATATACGTGGTATTTGGTTTTTTATTGATGATTCAGCTTATATACCTTGATATTCTAAATATAGGGATCTTTTCTGTCTTTTTTACTTTTAATGCTCTTGGTTATGCCGGGATAAAATACCTGAAAGCCAACGCTTATATTAAATCCCTGTTAAATTACAGTGAAAAAATAACTGCCTGAGTAAAGCAGCCATTAAGGTTACGGAAAAAGTCTGTAATTTAAATTTTTTTTTAATTCCTTACTTGAGTTGCTAATTAGCCAAAAGCCAGGATATGACTATGCAACATTTGTTTGCGAAGATTGTGTGATTAAAGTCAAGAACATAAAGCAAATTTTT
>JANQIY010000162.1 GCA_028281965.1 Candidatus Gastranaerophilales bacterium | reverse complement strand
CATAACACTGTCTGCTGTTGTGATAACAATTACATTATCAGGAGAAGTTGGAACTGCACCGATTTTAATATCAGAATCAGTGCCTATACTCGCATCTTTTAATAACTGCCTTACATCTTTTTCTATCATATTCTTCCTCCAAAACTGTGAGATAAACTGTCTTGAGATTTATTAATTTTCAAAGCAAATGTCCCCTTGAATTGATTCAAAGGAGTGGTTTATAAGTTGTTAATATAATTTTTATCAGAAATTTAACCCCGCCAAACAACTTCAGACCCAGCATAAAAGCATATTGTGTATAGTATAAAAACCAACTTTGCAATTTAGCTACACAAATTCATGCCGATTTATTGCATTTGTATATTATACTAATTTATCTTAAGTTACAAGTAAAAACTTTTAAATTTAATTATATAGCTTAGATATCCCTGGTGTTACAAAAATCATCTCTTGTATAGTCAAATAAATTATTGCATTTAGTTTTTAAGCCTATATTAGCCAGAAAAGTCAAGAACGAGAACGGACTTAAAAAATTAATCCTGTTGAGAACCGCGCCAAATTTATAAACTTCCTTAGATATCCAGTCAAAACCTTCCTGTAACTCTTCAGGAGTCATATTTTTTGGCTTTATAACCACATGATTGCAATCATACATTGACCAGTTTTGCTCAATTATACGATTTTCCCGCTTCATTTTTTCATAAAATGGTGTTCCGGGGAAAGGAGTATTAATAGCAAATCGGGGTATATCTATATGCGCTTTGTTGATAAAATTAAGAGTTTGCTTAAAGACATCTTTAGTATCAGAGTCAAAGCCAAAAACAAAACTTCCTGCAACTGCAATCCCTACTTTATGAAACTTTTTAATTGCTTCTTTATATTTATATACTGTATTAAACCCTTTTGATATCTCATTTAAAGTATCCTGACTCACAGATTCAAAACCGATAAGAACACTTCTGCAGCCACTTTTTGCAACCAATCTCAATAATTCTTCATTATCAGCCAGGTCGATTGTTGCTGGTGCGACCCAATTTTTCTTTAAGGGAATCATCGCTGTACATAACTCTCTTAAATATTTCTTGTCTTGCGCTATATTCGGGTCGTAAAACTCTATAAAAGGCGACTTTATTGACTTTATTTCTTGAATAACCTGTTCAACAGGTCTTTGATGATAACCGCCACAGACATATGGCTGGACACAGAATTCACAGTTATTATCACAACCAAAAGTCGCCTGAACTCCATTTAATTTGATTTTAAATGCTGATTTACCATTATAACAATCCCTGTTTGGCAAAGGCATATTGGACAGGTCAATATTTTCTTGCTGAGTATAAATTTTTTGCAGCTTATTTTCTTTAAAATTCCTCAGTAATTGTGGCCAGCTTTCTACCGCAATTCCGCAAATAACAGAATCAGCGTGTTGCAGAGCTTCCTGCGGGTTTAAAGTTGCGTGCACGCCGCCTATAACAACAGGAATTCCCTTTGATTTGGAGTAATCGGCATACTTATATGCCCTGTTAGCTGTCGCAGTAATGGCTGATATAACAATCAGGTCTGCTTCAATGTTTTCTTTGTTGATTTTTTCTATACTTTCATCAAAGATTTCTACTTGTACATTTAACTCTTTGGGAATAAGCGATACTAAAATAGGTATGGTTAAAGGAACTGTAGACATCGGATATACGTTAAACCGTCCTTTTATATGTCTAAAAGGCACTCCTTTAGGTAAGATTATTGCTATTTTGTCCAACTTTGCCATATTTTAAAACTTTATTACCAGACTATCTCTTAAGTCTCAATTCTTCATAAGCCCAGTTAATATCATACTCACCACCGGGAATTTGTTCATTAATATTTTCTTCTATCATATATAGCCAGCTAATTACAAGCCTCTTATTAATTTTAGCGCATTCTCTCGGAGTTTTGTTTTTCAGCATAGGTATTTTTGGTAATGCTCAAGTACGAACTGATAAGTTGTAATTAATAATAAATAGCTCTGTAACAATCTCATGAAGTTTCTGAGATCTAGAGAATGATAGAGT
>JANQIY010000130.1 GCA_028281965.1 Candidatus Gastranaerophilales bacterium | reverse complement strand
TGAAGGTGGGCGGCGGCTTCATGAATGAGGCTGTGCTCCCGCTAACGCAGAGCCGCCGCCTCTTTTTTTATAAATTTTAAGGAATTTTTATCAAGCTATAGTTGTTTTTTAGCTAACCCGTCATTGGGGTTAATTATGTAGTTTTTGCTTTAACTCTTCAGCTGTTTGTTCATAATTTTTCCTGCCCATTAAGGCATAGGTATAATTTTTACCCTGCTCAACCCCGGGCTGGTTGAAAGTGTCAATATTATAAAGAGCTCCTGCAATAGCAGTCTGAACTTCCAGCATATAAAGAAGCTGGCCCATATAATAACCGTTTACTTTCGGAACGTTTATGACAATGTTAGGCCTTTTATAGTCAGTTACGGCAACCCTGGTAGCGTCAGCTTCGGCGTTTATAAGGTCATTGACTGTTTTTCCGCCCAGGTAGCCTATTCCTGTATCCTGAAGCACTGACGGTATTTTCAATTCCGTATCAAACTCGGACACCCTGATAAAATTAATTAGCTTATCATTTGGCCCTTCGTTATAAAGCTGTATTTGAGAATGCTGGTCTGTTGCTCCCAGGGCTTTTACAGGGGTTGGGCCGACATTAACCCCGTTTCCGTCAAGGTCAACTTCCTTACCCAGTGATTCCGCCCATAGCTGGACATACCAGTCTGAAACAAACCTTAACCTGCTTGAATAAGGCATCATTACAGATAAATTTTTGCCTTTTTTATCCATTAAATAATGGATAAGAGCATTTTGAGCGGCAATGTTATTTTCCACGTCCGTGCTTTGAAGCGCATTATCCATATCCCTTACGCCTTTCAGGATTTCTGATATATCAATCCCCGTAAGCGCAAAAGGCAGAAGTCCCACGGCGGAAAATACGGAAAACCTACCGCCCACGTCATCAGGTACTATAAATGATTTATACCCCTTATCTTCCGTAATTTCTCTTAAAATACCCTTTGTTTTATCGGTTGTAGTAACGATATTTTCCTTTGAAGAGCTTCCCAGCTCTTTTTCAAGCTTTTCCTGCAGTATCATAAAGGCAGACATAGTTTCTGCTGTAGTCCCTGATTTTGTTATTACATTCACCAGGGTTTTTTTGAGGTCTAAGATATCCAAAAGCCCGTTAATCTGGTCAGGATCGATGTTGTCCACAAAAAATATTCCGGGAAAACCGTTTCTTTGTTCTTTATCAAGAAGGTTCCAGTAAGGTTTAAGAAGCGCTTCCGTAACGCAGATACCACCAAGGGCCGAGCCTCCTATCCCCAGGATCAGCAGGTTATCAAACTTGCCTTTCACGCTTTGTGCGTATTCATTGATTTCTTTAACAAGCTCTTCTTTATAGCCAAGGTTCATCCAGGCGAGCCATTTCCCGGGAACATCCCTGTTTGCGTAAATATCGGAAACTATTTCAGAAATTTTCTGTTTGTATTCAAAAAATTCCTTTTTTACATCTAAACCATGCTCTTTGCCAATTACAGCGGCATCGGTGTTTTTCCAATCAAGATTTATCATTTTTCTTAAACCTCCCCAAACTACTTTTCTTAATATACATTAAACAATAAAAATAATATTTAATAAAACCTGACTCAAGTTGCTAAGTAACCCCAATGACGGGTTAGTTATTTTTAAAAATTCCTTAAAATTTATAGAAAAAAGTGTGCCCCGGCACACCTCCTTTTGGGCTTGCTTCCCTACATTTTTATAAATTGTTATATAAAATAGGAAGTTTTATATTTTTTAAAACCCCTAAAGTTATTTTATAATAGTCATAATGGGG
>JANQIY010000256.1 GCA_028281965.1 Candidatus Gastranaerophilales bacterium | reverse complement strand
GGGTGGCTGTGCGCGGCAGCGGGAGCTAACGCAGTAGCTCATTCATGGGTGGGTTTTGGCAAATGTTGCATACATGCAATTAGCAACTCGAGTAAATTATACAGATGCGGGAGCTTTTTCTTCTTCCTGCCGTGTTTCTTTTTGCTCTAAGACAACATCCTTTTTCAGGGTAAGAGCGATTAACGCAGCAAGCAGCACTGTAGCTCCACCGACTATCAGGGCATATTCCCAATGATGGGTTGAACCTGTCTCGATTTCCATAGGGCTTTTGTTGATAAGGTAACCGACGGCAATTGATGAGAGAATCTGGGGACCTGCTACAAACAGGTTAAATTTCCCGAGGGAAGAACCTTCTGTCCCTTTTCTCATATTATCCATCAAAAGGGCAAACGGAATTGTGAGAGTCGATGCCCAGCCTACACCAGCAATTGCGATAAAAATAACGACAGTTAACGGAGATTTAGCGAAAAACGCCGTTCCCAGAAACGCCAGTCCCATACAAGCGATAGCAAAAGAGTGAACATTTTTCTTGCCAAACTTACTGCACAGTACTCCCAGAGGAATTGAAACAAGCACGCAGGTAAGGTTAAACATAGCAAATGCCAGCCCTGACATATTCGTCGCCTGGAGCACCGTGGGCTCGTAGGAATCTTTCATCGCCTGTGAAGCTGTGCTCAGGTCAGGTACCATATAAATATTGTGAACCACATAATTATTAAAATAGATAAACAAACACATTATACCTAACCAGGTAAAATAGTGCATAGTGCAGATTTTACCGATTTCAGGCGTATAAAAGCTCTTAAGAGCCATTCCCAGCATAGGGAAACTTAGCAGTAAAACAAACCACGCAAGCAAATCAAGGACAAATTCTTTATTAGCCATATCAAACTGCCCGGGGAATCCTGCTGTCGTTATTGTTATTGTGAGGATTACGCCTGAAATAAGACAACTTATGAGAAACATTTTTATGGACTCAAAAGGACTGTCTTTTTTTTCTTCTGCTGAAGGCTCAGGTTTATTATTTTCCGGTGTGGTAAAAACCGTCCATAACATGGCAGCAGTCAAGGCAAACGCACCTACAGCAAACTGTTCCTTAATGCCTACCTGGACATCCAGGATTTCTTTTATAAAAAACGGGAAACCAAATGCTATTACGGCGCCTAATCCAAATCCAAAGCTAATAAATGAATTTGCAAGCGCATGCTGCCCTTTTGGTACGTTATCAGGAATCAATGCCCTATGCGGCCCCTGGCTGACGTTGACGCAGATATCTATTATCCATAGCATGCACGCCGCAAACAGTAATGTAGGCGAATAAGGCATTCCTATAAGCGCTAAACTTCCGAGAATAGCGCCTACAACAAGAAATGGGCGTCTTCTGCCGAATTTCGTCCATATATTGTCGCTTATAGCCCCTACAATAGGCTGGACTATAATTCCGGTAATAGGCCCGGCAAGCCATATCAATCCTAAAATCAGGGGCGTTGCACCTAAAGGCTCGGTGACCCTTCCTGTAAGCTGAATTTGCATAGACCACGCAAATTGTAAACCAACTGCGCCCAGACAAAGGTTAAGAAGCTGTATTACCGTAAACCTGGGCAGTTTTCTTTCAGAAGTTGCTTCACTCATAGATAAATCCTTTTTAAAATTAATTAATATTAATCATTTTTAATACAAAAACAATAACTTATCAATACGAAGACCGCATGATACGGTTAAAGCCTCTTTTCGATATGTTTTACCGGAATTTTTTAAGCAACTTTATTTGAAAGCTGGTAAAATTAATTTACTGTTTTAATAAAATTTTGTTGAGGAATAAGCAAGAATGGAAAGCGGACAAGCCGTTAAAATCCCCGAAAACTTTATAAAAGATGCCGAATTTCTTGCCCGTGGAGCGGAAATATTGCCGGGCGGGGTTATGCAGCTTGCAAAAAAACTTAAGAAAGCATCTGACAATAACAAACCACTACGGGTTAAGCTCGGGCTTGACCCTACAAGACCTGATTTACACTTGGGACATTCTGTAGTAATGCGGAAATTAAAGCAGTTCCAGAAGATGGGACATCAGGTAGTGCTGATAATCGGCGGGGCAACAGCAATGATAGGAGACCCCTCCGGAAAGTCAGAAACTCGCCCAAGCCTTACCAAAGGGGAAGTCGATGAAAACGCAAAGACCTATCTTGAACAAATGGATAAAATTGTTGATATCTCAAAAGCGGAGGTTGTAAACAATGCTGACTGGCTTCATAATATGAATTTGCCGGAGTTGTTAAAGCTGGCATCAAATGTAACTGTTGCCCAGATGATGGTCAGGGATGATTTCTCCAAGCGCTATAGCGAAGGCAGGCCGATTTCCATACATGAATTTTTCTATCCCCTTATGCAGGCTTATGATTCAGTGGTTGTAAATTCTGATATCGAGCTGGGAGGGACAGATCAGCGCTTTAATGTGCTTCTGGGAAGAGATATCCAGCAGGCTTACGGAAATGACGACCCGCAGATGGTAATTCTGAATCCGCTTCTGGAAGGGACTGACGGGGTTCAGAAAATGTCCAAAACTTATCCCGACCATTGTATCAGCTTTACAGACCCCCCTCGGGAAATGTACGGAAAGATAATGTCTATCCCGGATGAGCTTATTATCAGGTATTTCGAGCTTATAACCGATGTTACGCCGGGTGAAATCCAACTCTATAAAAAACAGCTGGAAAGCGGTGATATAAATCCCCGTGATTACAAGATGAAACTGGCTAAAACCGTTATTGCCGACTACCACGGCCAGGAAGACGCCTTTAAGGCTGAGGAGGAATTTATAAACGTTTTCAGGAAAAAAGGCGTGCCTGAAGATATGCCTGAATATAAAGCTATGGAAGGATTATCCCTTGTGGATTTTATAGCTGAAAAAGGGCTTGCGGAAAGTAAAGGTGAGGTTAAACGTCTTATTAAAGGCGGCGGGATTAAGCTTGACAATGAAAAAGTCAGCGATATTTCCGCAAACATTAATTTTAACGACAAAAATTCTTTGATATTGCAGGTGGGTAAGAGAAAATTTGCCAGACTTTTAAGAGCTGAACTTATTTAAATATTATCTACTTAACATCAACTAATTCAGGCAATGTTAAATTTAGGGCTTTAGCTACATTAATTGCAGCAGATAAGGGCATATCATTTTCTCCCCGTTCAATACGACCAATAAAACTCCCTGACATTTTGGCCTTAAAGCCTAATTGCTCCTGAGACAGGCCTAATTCCATTCTAAGGTTTTTAATTTTTTTGCCTATTTTTCGACAAAAAACTTTGTTGATTTTATAACTTCTTCTTGCCATAAAATCATTTTGAATATATTTTAATCAATTTTCAACGAGCACGACTCCGTATAAGGAAGAAACAAAAAATTCTTATGTAAAATTTTCAAAAATATTCTTTATTAAATTTTTTCGGTCGAGCGACCGACCGAAGGGAGGGAAGCGAGACCAAAGAAAAAATTGGGTGGGTGGAGGGAGAATGAATTTTTGAAAATTT
>JANQIY010000113.1 GCA_028281965.1 Candidatus Gastranaerophilales bacterium | reverse complement strand
TATAATACACTTGTTATAAGTGGTATTTTTGAAACTATTATTAAAGTATTAGGAAATAAAGTCTCGATATTTATCCATTGTTGCCTGTATAGAGTAATCGCCAAGCTGCTTATGGAGGTAATCTATAGACATGCCATTCTGTAAAGACCTGTATGCATATGTGTATCGAAGTTCATTAAATGTTAATTTATCAATATTTAAATCATTTAAAATATTTGCAAACTGCTTTCTCATTTGCCTGTCTGTTTTAAATGCGCCTGATTTAGGATTGTAGAAGACAAAATCATCTTCTATTTTGCCTTCTACAATCCTTTTAAGCTCATTGTGAACGGCTTTTGGAATATCAACCTGCCTGATAATACTTTTAAATCTTGGTATAAAGATTTCCCCTTCAAAAAATATTTTGTTGATATTGATTTTTCTGTTTTTAAAATCAATGTCTTTTTTCTTTAATTTCTATTTGGGTAATATCTTTAAGATTTAATTTTCCAAAAAATGGAATAAGATGAACCTTAGTAATACTTGTATATGTTTTAAAAGTTGATGTTGAGCAGTTTTGCAGTGCATATTTTGCTAAAAAATATTGTGCTGCCTCATTAAAGGTTAAATTATTATTGTTGATTATTTTCTTAGCGGGCTTTTCAATGAGCTCTAATGTTACTTTTTGACTTTTAACTTTTTTCAAATACCTGTATTCATTACCAACCTTGATAATTTTTTCTTGTCGAATAAATTCTGTAAGGATTTTTTCCGTCTTGTTCTCTTCAAGCCCTGTCATAACAACAATATCATCGATGGAGAACCTGTTTAACCCCTTTATTATCTTTAAAATCTTGTCTTGATTCATTTTTTAGTATCTCCTTTAGTATATTTTCATCAATCAGTTCAATATTGTTGGTTTTAGCAACTGCTTCCAGCCTGTTAATAATCCTTACAATCTGCCTGAACCTGTTTGCCTGATTATGAATTATGCTTACAGCAGGTTCTGTAACTTCGACCTCGCACAGCTGGCTGATTATTTCCTGCACATCAATTACAGAGAAGGATTTAAACTGGACAATGTCTGATAACCTGTCATAAAGGTGTTTGTATCTTTGCAGCTTTTTTTGCGCAAGGGTCATACCCACAAAAATAATCGGGACATTCGTCTTATCGTGAATGTCCCGGATTGTTTCTATTGTTTTCTGGTCGCTGGCAAGATAATCAATTTCATCTATTATTATCATCTGCGGTCGCTCCAGCAGTTTATTCACACACTGCTTAAACAGATCTGATGTCCAGTAGCGTGGAATCTCTCCCAGCTCATCAACCAGCTCCTCCAAAAACCACCTGCCTGTCATAAGATTAGTGCTGCGTATGTAAATTGCATCATTTTGTGCAGCAAGCCATAGGGCGGTGCGTGATTTACCCAGCCCCGGTTCTCCATAAACAAGAGCCATTTTTGAAATCCCGTCAGGTTTGTTCTGCAGGGAGTTGATCAGGGCTATAAAATTTTTTACGTTCTGTGTTTTAACAAATATTTTTCGCATTTTATTCTCCTTTGCGTTAGCGGGAGTGGAGCAAGACTGAAGGTCGGGCTTTGCCCGTCTGAAGGTCTTGCGTAACTCATTCTCGTTTTCGTTATGGTTCTATAGTGCCTCATGAGGGTTTTAATAACTCATCTGGCATTATAGCTTCCCTGTCAAAGAATTAAAGTCTGTTTCCCTACTTTATGTAGGTTCTGAAACAATACTCAGGGGAAATTTTTGTTGCAAACTCCATGATAATTTTGAAAATCACTTCCCCAGATTGACTATAAGGGGAAGTTTGTTCCCTCTCTTATAACAGCGCAAAAGGTTTTTCAAAAATTTCCATTTAGTTTTTCAATTTTATAAATTTATTTTTTTCCGAAAATCAAAAATATTTTAAAGGAAAAACAAGCAGGTTTAAACTGTTTTAAAAGCACTTTAAACAGTAAATAGGAACCAGGTATAAAGCAACAAAAATAGAATACCCCCGTCTTTTCTAATAAAGTAAATCAAGAAGAGACAGGGGTTATGAGATTTT
>JANQIY010000099.1 GCA_028281965.1 Candidatus Gastranaerophilales bacterium | reverse complement strand
TTAAAATGACCGGCAAAGCCGGACCATTTTACGCTCCCGCTTCGCAAACAAATGTTGCATAGTCATATCCTGGCTTTTGGCTAATTAGCAACTCAAGTACTTAAGTTTTTATTGTTTACTCCTTATAACCCCAATGACGGGTTAGCTAAAAAATTATAGCTTGATAAAAATAACTAACCAGTGATTGGGGTTTATTAACTTGTGAGGATTGTTTATTTATCGTCTATTTCACATTTACATTCACAGGCAGCAGCTTTTGCAGGATCCATTGTTTCAAAACCTTCGCCCTGTTGAATTCTTACCCCGTTATACCAGCTCAGTGCTTCCTGTTGGGGTTTGCATGCCGGCTGAAGTTTTGTGATAACCAGCGCTCCTTCGCCTGTGGCCACACCTATACCATTATTAATTTTACCTATAATTTCCCCCGGGTTTGTATTTTTAATGTTTTTTTCATAATCCAGCCGGGTTTCCGTAATTTTTACACAGCTGCCCCGAATGTAGGTAAACGCTCCAGGCCAGGGCTTTAATCCCCTGACTTTATTATGGATTATTTCAGCAGGTTCTGACCAGTCAATGTGTCCGTCCTCTTTTTTCACCTTGGGAGCGAATGTAACCTCTTTCTCATCCTGTGCAGCAGGAGTTATGCTCCTTTTATAAAGCCCTTTTATGCTCTGGTATATAAATTCCGGACTTTCACCGGCGATAACTCCCATTAAATCAAGTGAGGTCATGTTTTCAGTTATGATGATTTCCTGCTGCTTAACTATAGGACCTGAGTCCAGGGCAAGCTCCGTTAACATCGTTGTTATACCTGTCTTTTTATCTCCGTTAAGTATAGGCGCCTGGATAGGGTTTGCGCCTCTGTATTTCGGCAAAAGCGAAGCATGGAGGTTCACGCACCCATATCCGGGAATATCGATTACTTCCTGGCTTAATATCTGACCAAACGCAAATGTTACAAAAAAGTCAGGTTCAAGGCTTTTAAGTGTGTTTATCAGCTCAGCATCCTTTCTGATAGAGTCCGGCTGGTAAACAGGTATATTATACTCTTGAGCTGCACAGCATACAGGAGTTGTACAAACCTTCTGGCCCCTTCCTGCTCGTTTATCAGGCTGGGAAATAACCGCCAATACTTCCACATCCTCTTTTTTAATTAAAAATTCCAGGGAAGGAACAGCTATTTGGGGAGTTCCTAAAAATACCACTTTCATTTGCCGACACCGCCCTATACTTCCGGCTCAGACTGACTCGCATCTTCTAATGCTACGGGAGGATGATTTTTCTCCCATTCCTGAATCTGTTGTTCAAGTTCCTTGTCTTCTATTAAACGGGCAGGGTCAATTCCCGGCAACCCCTTCTCGGCTAAAACCTGGTCGGTTTCAGCCGCATTTCTTGTGCGGTCTATAAACACAACTCCGTCAAGATGGTCGTATTCATGCTGAAGCGCGCGGGCAATCAGGCTGCCTTCACCGGCTTCAAACGTAAATTCCCTGCCTTTTATATCCCTTGCCCTTATAATCACATTTTCATAACGTCTTACGTTTACATAAACTTCCGGAAAGCTTAAACATCCTTCATAGCTGTTTATTGCCCCCCATTTTTTTACAATTTTCGGGTTTATAAACGTTACAGGACTTGGAGGTTCATTATTTACAGCTGTATCAATTACAAAAACCCTGTAATTCACGCCAATCTGCGGCGCAGCAAGCCCTACTCCGTTATGACTGCTGTACATTGTATCGTAGAGGTCTTCTACGAGTTTTTTTATTTTTGCGGATACCTTGTGAACTTCTTTTGACGGCGTTCTTAACGGCTCTTCTCCGTATAATATTATTCTTTGTACTGTCATTGCTTAAAAACCTTTAATGTAAAAACGTTAAAACTCCTTGTAATATATATGATACCACAATTTATCAGGTGATTTTTATAATATTGCGTAAGTCCTGCCAGGGAGTTGGGGAATTATTCCTCTTTTTCAAATTTTATTTTATAGTTTAAAACCTTGACTATTATTTCCAACTCATTCAAATTTACAGTGCCTTTTTTTAATTTAGATGATAAGTTTTGCACACTGTATGGTTTACCTTTTGCCTTAGAGATCTTTTCTGCTAAAAAGGTCAGCGTTACCGCATTATCCAGTGCTAATTTTCTTATTTCATTACCTAAACTCATTATTTAAAATTAAACTATATTTTAAATAATTAAAATATGATTTAGTTAAATCTTGACAATTTTAAATTAATAATTTAAAATTAAAATATTAATTTAAGCAATATTAACAAAAGGAGTAAAAACATGAACGATAAAGAACGTTTACAATACATAAATAAAGAACTAAATGCAATAATAGCTGAATTTAAACCCGGATTGAATGAATTGCTCTTTCTAAAAGATTGTTTAAAGAAGTTAACGGGAATATGCGCTGGAGAAGACTTTGAGAATATCAGTTAACACCTGGTCGCCACTGAGCTTAGTTTAAAGGCAATATCACCGTAAAACAGCTTCCTTTGCCTTCCTCGCTTTCTACCAGGATTTCCCCGCCATGGCTTTCTGCAATTTTTCTTGAAAGGTACAATCCCAGCCCGGTACCTACCTGGCGAAATTTTTTGGAATAGCTGGTAAACTTGCTAAATAAGCCTGATATTTCATTTTTGGATAAGCCTTTGCCTGTATCGGTTATGGAAATAAAAAAATTTTTCTGTTCATGCCCTGTCTTTATATGAATTTTTCCGTTTTCTTCAGTATAAGCAAATGCGTTACTCATCAAATTTATAATTACTCTTTTTATTTCCAGCGAGTCAACCGTGGCAAAAAGGGAATCCTGTCCAAAATCAAATATAACATTCTGGTTTTTGTCTTCGGCAAAGTGCCTTAATTCGCTGTAGCAGGAGTTTATAAGGCTAACCATGTCTGTTTGCTGCCTGTTTAAAGTTACTTTTCCATTATCATACTTATATGTGGTAAGCAGGTTATCAAGCATGCCTGCCATATATTTATTGGAATTGAGTGTTTCGTTTAAAATTTCAGCCTGGGCGTCCTTTAGCTGTCCAAATGAACCTTTTAAAAGCATTTCTACCGCTTTAACCTGGGCTCTTACCGGGGTTTTCAGGTCATGTGTAAGCGTTGCCACAAATGTTTCTTTCTGGGCTTCAATCTCTTTTTTGACTGTTACGTCTCGCAGCACCATTACATACCCGTCCTCCAGGTTTTCACCGGAAGCTATTTTAGAACAGTTTGCCTCTATGGATCTTTTTTTACCGTTAATATCTATTTCAAATTCAAAACAGGTGTCTATGTTAAAAGAGCTTAGTCCGCAATCTCTTTCACATTGTATAATTTCACAAAGTTTTCGATTTAAAATTTCCGATTTTTCCCTGCCTGTCCAGCTAAGAAACATATTATTGCAGGAAGTTATTCTGAGGTTATCGTCCAAAAGAATTATCACATCTTCCGTAAACTTGAAAATCAAATCAAGAATTTTCTTTTCCGCTTTTAATTCATCCTGAAGGTCTTTAATTTTTAGTATGCTTAAAACCCTGGCTTTTAATTCCTCTATTTTATAGGGTTTAACAATGTATTCATAAGACCCCAGGTTAAAGCCCTTAACTATATCGCTGGTTTTATCAAGGGCGCTTACGAAAATTACCGGCAAATCCACGGTGCGGGGATTTAATTTGAACTGTTTTATGATATCAAACCCGCTCATATCCGGCATCATAATATCAAGAAGCGCGAGGTCAAAATTTTCCCCTTCTATTTTCTCAAATGCCTCTTTTCCGCTATATGCAAGCTTTACTTCCTGTCCCAGCTGTTCAAGGGTTTCTTTCAAAATATCTGCGTTCATCTGATTATCATCTACCACGAGAATATTATGGCGCTTGATTTCCATATCCGCCATGCCGTGAGTTTCTGAATATTTAAAGTTTTCTACCCTAAAATCACATTTAAGTTTTGTCATTTCCTCACTTGTTTCATTTTTATTCATAAAACTTTCTACTGTAGAAACAAAACTCGATACACTGAACGGTTTTGATATAAAACCTGAACATCCTGCTTCCAGGGCTTCTTTTTTGTCCTTTTCCATTACCATTGCAGTAAATGCCACTATTGGTATAGGCTCTGTAACCGGGTTATTTTTTAAAACCCGGGTGATTTCCGTTCCCCTGGTTTCAGGGAGGTTTATATCCATAAGCACAAGGTCGGGTTTTTGAGTGCTTATAGAGTCTATGCACTGTTGAAGACTCTCTGCCCTGCGTATTTCATGCCCTGCATATTCCAGCAATTCTGAAGCCAGTTCATAGTTTACATGATCATCTTCTACTATAAGAATATTAGCCATATTTAGATAATAATTTTATAAACTCGCATTTGTATATAATATACAGAAAATAAATTAATTTACAACTTTTAAAAGATTCAAATCAACCAGGCAGTTATAGTAATCTGAGAAAATAAACAGGATTTAATAAATGAGGATGAAAAGCAGTAATAGAAGTATTTTAAGGGTTAGGTGTAGGGGCTTCGCCCCTACACCTAACCCCATTATGACTATTATAAAATAACTTTAGGGGTTTTAAAAAATATAAAACTTCCTATTTTATATAACAATT
>JANQIY010000098.1 GCA_028281965.1 Candidatus Gastranaerophilales bacterium | reverse complement strand
GCGTTGAAAATATACTGAAATTATTTCAGCATGACAATTTATGGCGTTTTGAAATTAATGATAAGCTATTTAAATTAAAAATGTAGGGGAGTAAGGCCCCTGCCGTTAACCATGCATAAATTCAGGGTGACATAGACGTAAAAATTTTTGTTTACTCCTTATTGCTATAAGGGTCAGCTTCCCTGTAAAGCAGCTCTTACTATAGGAGAACTTACTTCTTCCGGAAGAATTTGGGCTTCAGCTAAAAACTTTTTATAAAACGCTGCTTGCTGCTCAGGGGGTACGAGGGGATTTCTTGTAAGTCCTAAAGCTTCTCTTTGATTAGCATTACGTTCTGACCTGGAAACCAATCCTTTAATCCATTTTTTAGCAGAACCTACCGGACTTAATGGCGTTGGTTTAGTACTTAACATAAACGGATTGCCTACATTGAGATGGTTTTTGGAAGTCCAAATTGCAAAAACATTACTTATAACTTCTCCTATTTTAAGTCTACTACAATCACCGCTACAGCCGCCAAAAGGTTTTGTAATCCTATCAACAACAGCATTAACAGCTTCTGTTGCTTCTCTAGAAGCCCCCGGAGGAAGCTGACCCAGGGTTTTTCCCCTTATATTGCCACCCCTGAGCGGTATATCTATTTTTAAACCATGTTGTCTGCCAAGCTTCTCCACGTCCCCGGTTAATTTTTCTACAACCCGGAGTACATGCGGGCATGTACCCGCCCCGTTTTGAATTGCCCTGGCAACCTGGTATGGATTAGCTTTAAATACCGGTGTTTGGTTATAATGCATATTAGTTTTGTTTATCATTTTAAACTCCTCTTTTCATCCAGCTTGAGTACACCTACCATAAATCGATAGATATCAATGTATTTATTCTTCATTTCTAACAATTTTCTATTCATTTTGTTCTTTCCATGCCACATTGTTAGTAGTGCCTAACAATAAATGTAAAAAAATTTATTCTTCCTTTCTTTGCGAATAAAACTTTCTAAATTTATCAAGGTGTTTTTTAAATTTCAAGTTAAATGTACGGCAAGCCTAACATTTTGTCAAGAGAAAATTAATAAATTTTAAGGAATTTTGAGTCAATCATATTAGGCCTCTTAGATATTTAGCAATTCGAGTCAATATAATGTAAACTAATGAGCCAATAATATAAAAATATGTTAAATTATAATTTATTATGTCTTTAATTTCTCAAGTTAAGGAGTCGGATTAAATGAAAGAAGAAGATAAATCTATACCTTCGCCCGATAAAATGCCAGGTGCGGGATCTGATGAAAAAAACACCATGCTTATTGACCTTTTAAAGAGGTCAACAGGTGTTTATAACCAGGTGATTCAGGGGAAAATGCTTGACGCTAACGATATACAGAAAATTGATAATGTATTTCTATCCCTGTTAATACTTAATGAAAGAAATTATTTTGAAAATGCAATTCAAAAAAAAGAGCTGGAAAAAGAAAAATTTGAATCTTATATAAAAATGAGGCATAAATTTATACTTAAGCAGCTGGAATTAATGTTAAAAGACCTGGAATCCAAGCTAATTGAAAGCAGGGATAAAAAAAGCAGTTAATACAAGAGATAACCTTATACTCAAAAAATAAAGGGTGAGAGAGTGTTAGTCCTATAGAAACAACTCAAATATTGGCTGAAAAGCCCTTTAGAAAAGGCATTTAACGAATTTTCAAAATAAAAACGGAGGGTTAACCCTTCCGGGTGTTATATATCAGTGAAAAATCACTTTTGTTGGTGATTATTTTTTTATTCAAATAAGATATATTAATTATATAAGCAAAGAAAAGGGATGAAATGAAAAAAATTCAGGCTTTGATGGATGACAGCACAATTAACAATTATAATTTTGTTATTGAAGACAATATGGAAAGATACTATTCTGCCAAGCTTGACGCAAATTCGCTATATTTAAAAGACTATGAGTCAGTCCCTTCTCAACCTGGAACTACTCTTTTGTCAGGAAATATAATTTTATAGGTTTATAAATAAAAGATTTTTAAGCACCAATTTGTACCAATTACCCGGCTTTTTAAAATATAGGCTTCTGTCTATATTTTTTCTTTTTTTTATAAAGCCGGAGCCGCCATTTTTTGAAACCAGCCGCCATAGACTTAACACAACTCAAATTCTATAAAAATTATTAAAATTTTGAGTTGTGCATAAGTCTTAAAATGACGGCTGCTTAATATAAAATACTTTTATACTGAATTACACGGACACCGGTTTTTTGCAGAAATACCACTGTTTGCATTCCTTATGACCGTCCTGCCCGTTACTTTCAGCTTCCTGTGAGGTCTGAGGAGGAGGAATGATCACATCATCACCCTGTTTCCAGTTGGCGGGGGTTGCGATTTGCTCTTTATCCACAAGCTGCATAGCGTCGATCATCCTGATAATCTCGTCAATATTTCTTCCCACACCCATCGGGAAGACCATTGAAGATCTTAAAATGCCTTCGGGGTCGATAATATAAACGGCTCTTATCGCATGGACTTCACTTATCGCAGGATGAATCATATTATAAAGATGTGAAACTTCAAATCCCAAATCGGCGATTACAGGGAATTTGATTTTAACTTCAAAAAGTTCTTCTATTTGCTTAATCCACGCTATATGGGAATAAACGCTGTCTATACTTAAGCCTAGAAGTTTTACATTTCTTTTTTCAAACTCTTCCTGTTTCTGGGCAAACCCGCCAAATTCTGTTGAGCAAACAGGTGTAAAATCCGCCGGATGTGAAAATAGGATTACCCAGCTGCCTTTGTTGAATTCTGAAAGCTTGATTCTCCCCTGGTTTGTTTCCGCCTCAAAATCGGGAACTTTTTCGCCTAACCTGGGGCAATTGCAGACTTCTACGATTTCTTCATAGTCCTGAAAAGTTTGTGTCATTTTTCAATTCTCCTTATCCATTAAATTAGTTACTGAGGTTGTTTAATCATTTCAGTTATGTTTATAACTTTAATAATAATTAATACATACAAATTCCGGATTTATGAAAATTTTAATATTTTTATTATATTTCAAATTTTCAAAAGATTAAAAGATACATACTTGAGTTGCTAATTAGCCAAAAGCCAGGATATGACTATGCAACATTTGTTTGCGAAGCGGGAGCGTAAAATGGTCCGGCTTTGCCGGTCATTTTAA
>JANQIY010000097.1 GCA_028281965.1 Candidatus Gastranaerophilales bacterium | reverse complement strand
TTAAAATGACCGGCAAAGCCGGACCATTTTACGCTCCCGCTTCGCAAACAAATGTTGCATAGTCATATCCTGGCTTTTGGCTAATTAGCAACTCAAGTTTAATATATTACCCACCCGGAAAAATATTTCTCTTGTTAACCCTGCACAGAAGCGGGAAGTATATTAAAAACCGGGATTTCATAATTTATAAAATACCGTATTATTTTTAAAATTCATTTTGTATTAAGGGGAGTAAGGAGGTTTATTATGGAAAAGTATACGCCTTTAATTACAGTGACTTTAGCTTTTATTGCGGCGGTTATAAGTTATATTAACTATGTTGATTACCAGTACGTAAAAGCTGAAAGCCGTAATGAAATACAACAGGAGGAGTTAAACAACTCCGAATCCAGGCTGTTAAGTGTTGAAGCAAAACACATACTGGTAAAAAGTTTTGAAGAAGCTGAAAAAATAAGAAACAGAATTTCCAAAGGTGAAGAATTTGAAAAAATTGCCCGGGAAGTTTCTCTTTGTCCTTCCGGTAAATTTGGCGGGGATCTTGGGGTTATTAAAAAAGGCCAGATGGTTAAAGAGTTTGAAGACATAGCTTTTTCAACACCGAAAGGAGGAATTTCCTCACCGGTTAAGACAGAATTTGGCTGGCACCTGATAAAGGTTACAGACAGGGTTTACATTGAAGTTCAGTAGTCGTTATATTAAGAATTTTTGTAGTCTGCTTCAGGCAAGGACAGCGGAAAAAATTCTTCGGCACCGAAAAGGCGGTGGCTAAGAATTTTTGTAGTCTGCTTCATTCTATGATTGACTTTTAGCTAACCCGTCATTGGGGTTATTTAGCAATTTGATTAAGCTGTGCGGATTCTTCATAAATCATTTTTGCTATAGGAAACGGCTCCAGCGCTCTTTCAAAAATTCCGAGGGAGTAGGCAATGGTTAAGCCGTAATTTGTGATAGGTACTCCGGCGGAATTTGCCTTTGCTATGCGGGATAAAATTTCCCTTCTGTTTGTCATGCATCCTCCGCAGTGGATAATAAGGTTATAATCAGCCACGTTTTCAGGGAAATCGTGTCCCGAGTAGGTTTCAAACTCAAGTTTTGCCCCGGTGTACTGAGTTAGCCAGCGTGGAATTTTCACCCTGCCTATATCATCACCTATGGCATGATGGGTGCAGGATTCGCATATAAGTACTTTATGCCCGGATTTCAGGCTGTCTATGGCCATAGTCCCTTTTATAAACTCCCGTAATTCGCCTTTAAGCCTGGCAAAGAGGATAGAAAAAGATGTCAGCCCAATACTTTTCGGGACATCGGCGGAAACTTTGAGAAAAGCCTGGGAATCGGTCACTACCAGGGCAGGAGGCTTATTTAAAAGTTGAAGCGCATTTTGGAGTTCACGTTCTTTTACCGCCATTACCATTGAATCATTATCGAGAAGTTCCCTCATAGTCTGCACCTGCGGGAGTATAAGCCTGCCTTTTGGGGCTTCGAGGTCAATAGGGACAACCAGTAAAGCAAGCTCTCCCGGCGGGACAAGGTCAGAGACGATGGCAGGCGGGCTTAAAAACTCATCAGGAGCTGACTTTATGATTTTTTCCTTTAATTTTTCTATGCCCCGGTTTTCTTTTACCGAAACAATAACAGGATCCAGTCCCAGTTTTTTTAAACCGTCAAATTCCATTTCTTCGGCGTTTTTAAGGTCTGCTTTGTTCAGGACTGCAATTACAGGGATTTCTCGTTTCCGGCATTTTTCGTAAAGAGCGGTTTCAAAGGAATCCCACTCCGGTTTTTCCGAAACGATAATTGCAAGGTCAGTCCTGTCAAAGACCTGTTTTGTTTTTTCAATTCTTTTTTCGCCAAGGCTGCCTTCATCGTCAACTCCTGCCGTATCCACAAAAAGTACCGGGCCAAGGGGCAGGAGCTCCATTGCCTTTTCCACGGGATCAGTGGTTGTGCCGGCGGTTTCGGAAACGATGGAAATATCCTGTTCTGTTAATTTGTTTAAAATACTTGACTTACCGACGTTTCGCCTGCCGAAAATTCCTATATGAAGACGCATTCCCCGCGGTGTGTTTTGCATAAAATTTTCCTTAATAAGCCGGTTATCATTATAAGTTTACACTAAAATCCGGCTTGCGGAAAAAATTAAGGATTTAAACGACAAAGAATTCTAAGCTTTAGTCTTCTGGCTTCTTCAGACAGTCTTTCAGCCCCTTTAGATATGTGTTGATGGACGCTGTCCAGACATTTTTCTAGCGGCCCCTTTTTTGGTGTAAACAGGGTTTGATCATCCAGTGTATTAGTAAACTCTCTTTTCCCTTTTCTGAAAAGGTCTCTTACTTTTTTTGAAATAAGACCCCCTTGCTCCAATCGCTTCATAAGCTTATTAAGACTCGATTTTGTTCCTGAGATAATGCAAGCTCCATTGTTAAAATCCCTCATTACTTCTATACATTTTGACCCATAAACAGATGGTGCGATATCTTTCATAAATCCCTTGGGATAAGGTGTTTTAATAATTACTCTATCTGTGATGCTGCCTACATTCATTTCTGTATTCCCCATTTGTATTAAACTTGTGAATGTAAAAATTCATCTTTAAAAGTTAATAAATTACAAATTTGTTACAAAAATGAACAAACACATAGAAATTCTTGTAGATATAAACCCTCTGTGGTCTGAATATGTATCTGACCTGTTAATAAACAAAATCGGCTGTCCCGGCGTGGTTACGGAAGAGCGGGAATTTGACGATGAGCGGTTAATAAGGGCTGATATCGAGACCGTAAAAGGCTATTTGCCTTATACTGGAAAGTTCAGCCTGGATGAAGTCCAACAAGCCCTTACCCGGGAAAGGCAGAACCTTGTCCAATCAGGTATTAACCCCGGTAATCTTGGAAGCTGGCAGGTTAAAACACGTGAAGTCCCTGAAGAAGAATGGTCTGAGAACTGGAAAAAATTCTGGCACCCGCAAAAAATCGGGCAGAAAGTTGTAATTTGTCCCACGTGGGAGGAATATAAACCGGAAAAGGAAGATATCCTGATAAAGCTCGATCCGGGAAGCGCATTCGGTACGGGTACACATCCTACTACCAGGCTGTGTATCCAGGCCCTGGAAAAGCTTATCCCTGAGTTTAGCGGTCAAGTCTCTATGGCTGACGTGGGGACAGGGTCGGGGATTCTTGCTATTGCCGGGGTTAAGCTGGGAGTATCTTCGGTTGTCGGGGTGGATAACGATGATTCTGTAATTTCGGTTGCCGGGGAAAACGCGGGAAAAAACAAGGTTCAGGACAAATGCCGGTTCTTCACGGGAAGCGCCGCCGATATTGCCGGTGAATACGACATAGTTACAGCCAACATTCTTGCAGAGACGCTTGCGGGTATAATGCCGGATTTGCAAAAACTTCTAAAACCTGGTGGAGTATTGGTTTTAAGCGGGATTATAAAAAGAAAGCTCCCTTTAATAGAGCAGTCCCTTAACCTGCATGGCTTAAAAATCAGGGAAGTTCCTGAAGAAGATAACTGGGTGGCTCCTTTGGCGGGTTTTAACGGGAATTTTAAATAAAGGGTTAAACAGTTTTAACGTCCTTACCTTCACGCAATTCTTCAAGCATAGCAATTACAAGCTTTAAATACCCTATAGCTGCGTTAATCACTTTAAGCATAACTTCCTGTTTGATTTCAGATGTTTCTTTTGCCATAATCTTTCCCCTGATTTTTGATAAAAGTTAAAAAATAGAGTATGCCTCTATTAGACACTTCGGTTAAGTCTTAAATAGAGGCTCAGTAATATGTTAAACATTTTCACCCTTTTTATAAATAAAATCTTAACTTATGGCAATTTGAAACTTTTAGACCTAAAGGAGCTTTTAGCTATGTGTTAAAAATCAGTGATAAATACTGGCGGGAA
The DNA here is from genome assembly GCA_028281965.1 of Candidatus Gastranaerophilales bacterium. Taxonomy (GTDB): domain Bacteria; phylum Cyanobacteriota; class Vampirovibrionia; order Gastranaerophilales; family UBA9971; genus JANQEB01. Next base: position 3,919 of record JANQIY010000097.1, on the reverse strand, counting down.
GTATAAGAAGGGCATTGGTAACTTTACCGCCGCCTTTTACGGTAGGCATGTTTACAAGTTCTCCTTTATAGACCATCTGTGTTGAAGAGCCCCCATCGAGGTTCATGGCGTTGTAAGCGCCGAGTTCCCACATAATTTGCGCTAATTCCGGCATTGTTGCCCCTTCGGAAACCCCTTTTCTCCTGCCATCGACAGTTACAATAATCAGGGTTCCGGCTCTGGAGTATCCAATAGCGGTGCGGGGTTCTTTTTTCCAGAGGAATTTATCTGTAAAACGCTGTCGGTCAACAAAAATTTTTCCGTTTTTCACAAGATAAGGCCCGCCTCCCACGGCATATTTTACATCACTCCAGTACCCCGGGGTAATCTTCATTGAATAGCTAACCTTATCACCTTTGTTTATACGGTTTTTAATAATCCGCCTGGGCCCGAGTATTACATATCCGTCTTTCGGAATATCAATACTGCTTTGTTTTATCAGCTCAACCTTATCGTTCCTGACCATTATATGGCAAAAATCTTCTGAAGTAGGCGGTGTTTTTTCTCCCCACCTGTCTGTGAATATCGTGTAGCTGTAACGACTGAAAACCGGCTGGTTATAGTTAAAAAGGTCAAGTTTTAGTTCATCCCCGATGGATATTTCGCCTGCAACATTGAGTTTGTCCATTAAAAATTCATTATTTTCCTTTATGCCAAAAACCACTCTGTTATAAATAGGGCCTGTTAAAACTTCCCCGTCGATTATAGACATTCCCAGGGGAGCTCCGATGTCCGGCTTGAAGAAAGAAGCGTTTACCGCCGCAATGGCGTTTTCTTTGCTTGCAAAATCCATTACGCTCTTGACTTCGTTAAGAAAATACTCTCCATATGTTGGTTTTATAACGGTTTTGCTTAGATGCGGATTGACTGTGATTATGTTTACAACAGCAGGCTTTCCGTTTAACCGGCGAGTCACTTTTTTATGGGAAATCCCTTTAATTATATTCTTACTTTGCTTATATTCCAGATTTGTAAGGCAAATAGACTGGTTGTCGATTTCCCTGACATTGTCTTTTGCATAAGCCTTCGCTTTTACCATAAGGCATAAGGCTAAAGCTGATAAAACCATTATTTTACATATTTTTTCAAGTTTAACTTTTTTTTCCATAAGGTGCAGAAATTGTTTAATTAGCATAATAATATATTAAACTATATTTTAAGTTCTGTAACCCCCTGGTTTGCCCGGAAGCTGTCTTAAAAATCCAATAAAAGCCTGGATTTTTAAGACAGCTTCCGGTAATTTTCTATATAGAGCTTGTACAAGTAATATTTGAGGCGCTGTAATCCAAAACAGGCGCGGCGTCGTCGCTTAATAAATCATTAAATTTATAAAATTTCAGGGTTTAATTTTTTTCTTTGTTAGAATAATATTTATTATTATAATTATAAATTTAATTTTATTAAAATTAAGGCAAAATTATGTCCAACAGAGTTTTAATAGTTGACGATGATGCGGAAATTATGGACTGGCTGTCAACAGACCTGAAATTAAGCGGGTTTTATACAGAAACTGCCTCTGATGGGCTTACAGGACTTCAAAAATCCCAGAGCGGGAATTATGATATTATCATTCTGGATGTTATGATGCCGCAGATGGACGGTTTTGAGGTATGTAAAAACCTTCGCAGGTCAGCTAAGACAAAGGATATCCCTACAATTTTGCTCACTGCAAAAGGTACCCTGGAAGATAAAGTCATAGGTTTTGGCTCAGGGGCAGATGATTACCTGGTAAAACCTTTTGATATCCAGGAATTGCTGGTTAGAATGCGAGCCCTTTTAAGAAGGACAGGCAGTAAAGAACCCTCCAGAGAGGAAGTTCTGGAAAGCGGGGATTTAAAGCTCCATCCGGATTCCCTTGAAGTTAATGTCAATGATAAATTAACAAAATTAACTCCTACCGAGTTTGAAATTTTATACTGTCTTATGCAGCATATTAACCAGGCTGTAAGTTTAACCACGCTTCTGAATGAAGTCTGGGGTTATGATTCTGATGAAGATGTAAGAATGGTCAGGGTTCATATTGGCGGGCTTAGAAACAAAATTGAGCCTAACCCCAAGTATCCCAGGTACTTGCACACAGTTACCAATGTCGGGTACAGGCTTGTACCCTGGGGAGAGGGGTAGGAAAGCAGTAAAAGACTTATTTTGCCAAACTTTACAGGTTCATCCATTAAAAAGAAAAGCGAAAAAATGAAAATTTTAGTGGCTGCAAACTTCTTTAAAGGCTCATTATCAGCTTTAGAAGCTTCTGAAATAATAAAAAGAGCCATACTCGAGGAAAATAATTCTTTTCAGGTTGAAACCATACCTGTTGCGGATGGTGGGGACGGCACACTGGATGCAATAGAAACTTTTACGGACTGCAAAAAGCAATTTATCGAAGTAGTTGGGCCTTTAGGGGAAAAAGTGACGGCAAAATGGCTGATATTCAGGGATAATTTAGCTGTGATAGAAGCAGCGCAGGCAAACGGGTTAAGCTTGATAAACCCTGATGACTATAACCCTCTTAAAACCACAACTTTTGGGGTGGGAGAGCTGATTAAACAAGCCATGGACAAAGGTTGCGGGAAAATTTACGTTACTCTCGGCGGAAGTTCTACAAATGACGGAGGAATAGGGCTTCTACAGGCATTAGGAACAAGATTTCTGGATGCTGATAATAAGGAACTGGGCTTTGGCGGGGGTTTTCTTGCAAAACTAAACCAAATCGACACGTCAGGACTGGATAAAAGACTTACCAATACGGAAATAATATGCGCATGCGACGTACAAAACCCGCTCTGCGGGGAAAATGGCGCAAGCTACGTTTATGCTCCCCAGAAAGGCGCGGGGAAAAAAGAGCTTGAAATCCTTGATTTTGGCCTGAAAAACCTTGCTATTATTACTGAAAAAACAATAGGCAAAGACTATAGCAACTATCCCGGAGCGGGAGCCGCAGGGGGTATGGGATTTGCGCTAAAATCCCTTTTAAATGCCGTTATTATTTCCGGGTTTCAGCTTATATCAGAATTATCAAACATAGAGGAAAAGATAAGTTCCGCAGATATTGTTATAACAACTGAAGGACGGTTTGATTCCCAGTCTTTAAGCGGGAAAGCGCCTTATCAAGTGGTGAAACTTGCTAATAAATACGGGAAACCGGTAATTTTAATAGCAGGCTCTTTTGAAGAAGGCATTAACTTTCGGGAAAAAGGCATAACAGCCGGAATATCCCTGTCCGGCAACGCTGTAAGCATAGAAGATTCAATTAATAAAGCAGATCTCCTGCTTGCAGATGCTGTAAAGCAGGTTATAAAGCGTATTAATTCATTTTTATAAAGCTATTTTATTCTATTGTAGTCGTCTTCCAGCCTGATGATATCATCTTCGCCTAGATAACTGCCGTTTTGTATCTCAATTACCGTAGCCTGTGAATCTCCAATATTTATAAGCCTATGAGGAGTTCCAACGGGAATCAGCACATGCTCTCCGACCTTGTACTCTTTTTCATCATCGCCGCATATAATAATCGGGTTACCTTCCGCAACTGTCCAGAATTCACTCCTGTAGCGGTGAATTTGCAGGCTAAGCCTGGATCCGGGTTTAACTACAAGTTTTTTTACCTTGTAATTATTTCCTTCATCTAAAACTGTATAATACCCCCAGGGTTTATGTTCGGTAAATAATTCAGCCATTTCTTTTTTTTAATATAAATTTTTATTAATTTTAACATAATAATCTTTATTTATTAACTTTATATTATTTGAAAAAATTTTTGGATGGTATTTTTTATTATTAACTCGAGTCGCGAATTAGCTTAAAAGCAATTATAACAAGGTTTTAAATGGAGTTAAAATTTAAATTTTCAACATGAAGCAGACTACAAAAATTCTTAGCCACC
>JANQIY010000096.1 GCA_028281965.1 Candidatus Gastranaerophilales bacterium | reverse complement strand
GTGAACTACTCGCAGCTGAAGCAAGCGAGCTTCAAAGAATGTAGCTTGGAAAGCGACTTTCTTCTCTTTTTTGACACTTCTTTCCCTTGCTAAGGGTTTTCCAATCTTGCCTCTTTGGATTTCTCCTTGGAGGTCTTATATGATTTCCATGTCCAATATCCTTAGTGGGTCTAAGGACCCCTTTATCGGATAACTCCGTTCCAGAGTCTAATAAGTAATTAATTGCTCTTTTTTTGATCACCTTTGCCGCATTTAAATCAGCATGGTCCTTATGATTACACATACCGCAGCTAAAGTGAATCCCATCGCGATTGTTTGAGTGAGTGTGGCCGCAATTTGCACACTCCTGGGATGTGTAAGCTGGATTTATTTTATAAACGACTTTATTTCTTAGTCGTGCTTTATATTTGAGTTGGATTTCTATTTTACCCCAGGCCATATTGAGAATCGATCTATTGAGCCCGGACTTTGCTCTGACATTTTTACCTGGATTTTCTTGAGTTCCTTTAGAGCTTTTGGTTTGATTTTTAATTGGCAAGGCCTCAAAAACAAAGATTTTTTGCTCTTGGGTAACCAATTTCTTTGATATATGGTGACATTCATTGTCTCTAATATTTGCCTTTTTATTATGAACTCTAGCAACCTTGAGTTTCTGCTTCTGTCTTCTCTTTGAGCCTTTTTGTTTTTTCGATAAACATTTTTGGGCCTTTCTCATTCTCTTTTCATATTTTTTTAAATTCTTGAGAGTTTTTTCCTTAAAGGGATATTTTCCATGATTAGTAGCGACTGTTAAATGAATGCCACGATCGATACCGACGACTTCTTTTTCTAGTTCATCTTTTGTATAGTTTTTCTGAATATGCTTAAACCAATGCTTCCTTTCTTCCTTCTCTTGATTCTTTTTTTCAGAAGGACCATAGCAGAAAGAAACACTAAACTTTCCTATTTTGGATTTTTTGATACGAATAGAATTTGGATTGCCGTACTGTCGCCATTTTCTAGTGTGCCAATTGACATCTAAAAAACCAATATTATTTTTTTTAGTTCCAATAAAAAGTTTTAATCCTTCTTCAGTATTTTTTATCTCAAAAAGTTCTCTCGTTAAATGAATGGATAGGCCGCTTCCTCTTTTTTTTCGTTTAGGGCGCCCCCTCTCTGTTATTTTAAAAAATTTTTGGTAGCTATCGAACCAATTACTTACAGAGTTTCGGAGAATCTGACTAGGAATGCTTTTTAAAAAGGGAGAAAACTCCTTACTTCGATATTGAGAATAAGTCTGATCAGGTTTTGGGTAGGTTCCAATAGTTAAGTATTTTTGAGCATAAGATCGCAAATATTTATCTTCGTCGCATTTTGCATTCCAAACAAATTTCGCACCTCCCATCCAAGAAGATAAAATAGCTGCCTGACTCGGTGTTGGTTTTGCCTTAAATTTAATTCCCAATAACATATTATTATGATAGAGTTTCGCTGAAAATCATGTCAA
>JANQIY010000077.1 GCA_028281965.1 Candidatus Gastranaerophilales bacterium | reverse complement strand
GGAGGGAAGCGAGACCAAGGAAAAAATTGGGTGGGTGGAGGGAGAATGAATTTTTGAAAATTTTAAAAACACTTAAGTTTTTATTGTTTACTCCTTATTAAACATACAAAATTTTTTAAAACGTCGCATGTCATTTCGGGGAGAAGCTTGCTTCGACGTGGCAAGCACGGGACAGGCTTCCTCGTAAATGCCATTGGTCGTTTACTGTTTTACTTACCGGATAGATTCTTAATTGCCCTACCCCAAAAGGCAATTTTTTTTTCGTTTTGTTTTTAATTTTACAGTTGAATTTATTTGAAGAAAACCAAATGATTAGTTTAGGCCTAAATACTGTAAACAATTATCATAACCGGTATTCTAAATCGGATAATGTCCAAAAGTCTGCCTATAATGATAATTCTCCTCTGAAAGCGGTTAAAGCCGACCCGATATACCTTCGCGCCCGGATACTGCCATTCAGGGGAAATGAAGGCCCGTCCCGGCAAACTCTCAGATATATAGAAGATGTAAGAAGTGAAGAACATTCAAGAAGTAGAAGGCTTAACCGACTTTCCCGGCTTGATCTTGATAAAATCCAGGATATAGCAAAAGGAATAGATATTTTCAAAGGCTGGAGCATATACGATATAGATTACGTTTCTCGTTATATGGACAGTATTCTTTTGCAAAGAGGCTGCCCTCATCAATGTATTCACTGTGCGCCAAACGCGGAAGATAAAATAACAACAATGAGCTGGAAAAATTTTGAAGCTATAGCTAATGGAATGGGAGAACTTAAAGACAGGCTTGGTTTTAGTCCTTTTAGTTTCGTAAGTGAAAAAAGCGATGAAAGGATTATTTATTCTTTTTCTGATTCCGACCCAATGTTCTTTAGAAGTCCTGAGGAAATAAGTAATGAAAATGGAAATAAAAAAATTATACATCATGATATTCATGATGCGGCAAAATTATTTTATGAAAAAACAGGGACAAAATTTGTTATAACTACAGCAGGCTGGCCCCCTAACAATAAATTTGCTCAAAGAGCAGCTGAAAAAATAGTGCAGAACGATGACTGCATTTATGAAGTTACAATATCACTACATCTTTTTGAGCGGACTGTAGAAAAGGCAAGGGGATTTGAGGAAAAGGCAAGAATCCTTAGAGAAGAAGCTCAAGAACTTGAAGAAGATGGGAAAAATACAGAGGCTCAAGAAAAACTTGACGCAGCTGGTAAACATGAAACTACTGCAAATTTTTTGCGTAAGCGCTATTACGATATGATGGCTAACACTATTTTTACTTTTGTGCCTTTAATAAAGAAAGGAAAAGTTGATATTTTATTTATGCCTTTCCCGGAAGAAACCGCAACTAATGATTTTTACAAAAAAGACGTAGAAGATTCTAATAAAAAACTTGAATCATCTTTATTAAAAGAAATAAAATCCAGAATAAAACAAAGAATGGAAGAAAGTAGCGGAGAACCTATAAACGGCTTGGATGAAATTTTTTCGATTAATGAAGAAAGATTTAAAGGTTCTGAAGAAAATAGAGCCAAGATTTTTGAGAGAAAAATAAGTTATATAGGTAGAGCTATTAATTTAGATCCGTCTGGTTCATCGTCAGTAGAGCAAGAGCGTCAAAAAGTTTATAGTGAACTGGAAAGTACACCTCAATCAAAATTATATTCAAAGCTTTATAGTAAGCAAAAAAGAATTAATATAGATGGCTCAGTTTTAGTTAATTGCAGTCCAGATACTAAGTTAGGGGAAGTTAATTTTTATCCTGTCAGGTTAACAGGTAAAAAATTAAACTTGCCTGAGAAGCAGGAAATAAATACCCAAAGAGAAGTGCCTGAATACGACTGGCCTGATGAGAGCATTACTAAAAAACGTTATTAATTTTTAAAACAAGCTCTTTACAAATTATTACGGAATATATGCAAGTTTTGGAAAAATCTGATAATATGTTATTGATAATCTATGCAAATAGTAAAAATAAATACGTATAAAAGAAAAGAGTTTTATAGAGAAAACAAGTCATAATGTCATCAGACTCGTCCAGCAATATAGAACCTGAAAATCACCATACGATACTAAAAACCGATATCCATGCTGAACCGGAAGATACTCACCTTATAAAAGAAGGAGCGGTCTGGAGGGCATTTGCGGCAAACCTGGGTATAGCGACGATAAAATTTATATGCTGGGTTTTCAGCAAAAGTACGGCGATGTTGTCAGAGTCCATTCACTCGGCAGCTGACGCTTTTAACAGTATATGCCTGATAATAGGGTTGAGAAGGGGAAGAAGACCTGCTGATAAGTTCCACCCGTTTGGATACGGACTGGAAGCTAACATCTGGGCTCTTATAGCATCTGCCTTTATGTTTATAGGCGGGGCAGTCGCAATATACAGCGGGACAAACAAGCTGTTTTACGAACATAACCATACTCAGGAACTTCTGGATAATTACGGACTTATAGCCATAACACTTATATTAAGCATAATTTTTGAGATGTGGGCGCTATCCGGCGCGAGCCGTGCCGTTTTAAACGAGGCAGAGGAGGAATTCAGCGGAAACATTGATGCGTTTTTAAAATCAATTAAGCATATCCACAATATTAAAAGCCCCACAACCAAATTTGTGTGGTATGAGGATTCAGCGGCGCTTTTGGGAGTTGTTGCCGCATTAATCGCTTTGACCATTTCGAAATTTTTTGTAAACGTTGACCATGCCTATATTCCGGACGCTATAGCCTCGGTATTTATTGGCTTACTACTGTTGAGCCTTGCAACTTACCTTCTCAGGTATAACGTGAGTTTTCTTACGGGTTCTGCGGCAGAACCTGATATTGAAGATAAAATCAGGGAGATTGCCGGGGCAATCGCCGGCATATCAGAGGTGATTGACCTTAAAACTATGGATATGGGGCCTTCAGGGCTGATTATTAACCTGGAAATTGAAGTTGACCCGGAAATCCAGGTAAAAGATGCCGATGATATTGCTGACAGGCTTGAAATACGGTTAAAAGAAAGAATTAATAATATTTCCCACATTACAATTGAGGTTCAGGCGAGTGATGCCGAAGAGGACTGGCGGGATAAACTTGATAAAGTTATTGATGAAGGCAAGCAAAATGAGATTATCAACCCAAATGAAGCTAAAATGCTATCCAGGTTCTTTGATTTTACCAATACTGTCGTAGAAGAAATAATGGTGCCAAGGACAGAAGTTGTTTTTATAAACTCAGAAGCCAGTATTGACGAGTTGATTGATATTATTATTTCCTCAGGATACACGAGAATTCCTGTTTTTGAGGAAAACATCGATAATATTACAGGCATAGTAAACGCAAAAGAAGTTTTAAAAATTTTAAAAAACTGTGAAGAAAAAAATAATATCAAAATAAAAGACTTATCCAGGGATTTAATGATTGTTCCTGAAAATAAGTCGATAAGCGGTCTTTTAAATGAATTTATCCTTAAAAAAGAACAATTATCCGTGGTTGTTGATGAACACGGCGGAGTTGCGGGAATAGTAACTTTAGAAGATATTTTAGAAGAAATCGTCGGTGAAATATGGGATGAATACGATATTGAAGTCCCGGAAGTCGTGCAGGTAGATAAGAACACACTTAGCGTGTTTGCCAAGATGGACGTGTATGACCTGAATGAGAGGTTTAATATTGACCTTACTACCGAGGACTTCCAGACAATTGGCGGACTTATTTTTGGTCAGCTGGGCAGAGAGCCTGAAGTCGGCGATGAAATCAGCGTAGGTGATATTACAATGCGTGTTGAGACAATGGAAGGCCATAGAATAGTTAAGGCAACCCTGTATAGGCCCGACGGCTTTGTTGATGCGCAGGTTTTTGAGCAGGGATAAAAAACACCTTTTCACACGACCTTTTTATAAGTGTCATAATTACAACTTTGTAAATAAGTGTAAATTTTACTTTTATAAAATGATAAAATTTTCAAAAAATATCTTATAATTGCACTTAAGTAAAGATATGACCTCTAACTCTCTATTTTAGCAAAAACCTCTATCCCCCTTGGAGGTTTTTTTTATATTTTGTTTTATGGCTATTTAACTTGAGTCGCGAATTAGCCAAAAGCCAGGATATGACTGAGCAACATTTGTTCGCGAAGCAGGCGGCGCTGTCCGCATTTTAGCAGCGAAGCAGGCGGCGCTGTCCGCATTTTAGCAGCGAAGCAGGCGGCGCTGTCCGCATTTTAG
>JANQIY010000076.1 GCA_028281965.1 Candidatus Gastranaerophilales bacterium | reverse complement strand
GTAGTTTTAGCGTTTTTGTGTAACTTTAGTTCCATATTTCACCTTAATTAATTCTATTGCCTTATTTATTCTAACAGAATCATACGAAACAATACACCTCGAGGGAGGGGGCAGGTGGTGGGTGATACATCCAGCGTTGAAAATATACTGAAATTATTTCAGCATGACAATTTATGGCGTTTTGAAATTAATGATAAGCTATTTAAATTAAAAATGTATGGGAGTAAGCCCAAAAGGAGGTGTGCCGGGGCACACTTTTTTCTATAAATTTTAAGGAATTTTTATCAAGCTATAATTGTTTTTTAGCTAACCTGTGATTGGGGTTACGTATTTTGGCCCAAGCCCGGAAGTAATCGAAAAGTTTTTAATTTATGTTTGTTAAATTTGTATTATCGTTCAAGAGTTTTCTAGAATTGTCTATAATCCTTGCAAATTGAACATGCGTTTTATGCCCGGCGGCCTTTGCTATTATATGAGCTTTAAAACCAAGGGGGTTAAGCCCGGTAAGAAACAAATCACCTATTAAATCAAGTATTTTATGTTTTATTGGCTCAAACTCTGACCTTAATCCTGTAGTAAAGCCGTCATCTGTAAGCCCTACCGTATTTTCAGAAGTAACTCCCAATGCCATTCCTGCCTGTTGGAATTTTTCCAGGTCTTTCAGGTAGCCAAACGTCCGTGCTTCAAGTATCTGCTTTTTATCCTGGGTAAGCTCGAAAGAGATATACCTGTTTTTCAAGCCGGGATGGTTAAAATCTACGCAATAAGTTATTTGCAGCTCATCAGCAGGAATCAGGGCAATGCCGGCTTTATTATCAGCTATGGCAAGAGGTGTTTTAACGGGAATTTGAGAAAAATCATCGTTTGACGTTATTCCCGCACCAAGAAAACTGTTATACCACTCAAGCGAACTCCCGTCAAGAACGGGTAATTCCGGGCCGTCCAGGCATACGTCAAGGTTGTCAATTCCCGCAAAGGCGCAGGCAGCCATAAAGTGTTCAACGAGAACAACTTTCGAGCCTTCGTCATTCGCAAGAGTAACGCAGTTATCCGTGGAGACAACATTCTTATGGCTGGCAAAAACAGGAGTCTTTGAACCTGAAATATAGAACTTTATTCCCGGTTCGACGGAAGGAAATATATTAACCTTACAGTCAATACCACTCATTAAGCTTTTTCCGGCTATATTAATTTCATTTTTTACAGTTTTCATTTTTACCTGTTTTTAAGCTCTTCTATTTCCTTTTTCAGGGCTTTAATTTCATCTGAAAGCCTTACCGCATCTTTTTGAGCCTTAAGTTGTTTTACAAATTCCTTTCTATGTACGGCAGGCGAGCCTATAATTATGCTTTTTCCAGGAAAACTCTTGCTTACTCCTGTTTTAGCCATAACAATCGAGTCCGCGCCAATTGAAACGTGATCTGCTACACCTGCCTGCCCGGCTAAGACAACCCTATCACCTATAACAACACTGCCCGATATTCCCACCTGGGAAACTATCAGGCAATTTTCCCCGATTTTGCAGTTATGTCCAATCATTACAAGGTCATCTATTTTTGTCCCCTGGCCTATGGTTGTATTTTCAACGGTTCCGCTGTCAATACAGGCATTAGCCCCGATTTCAACGTCATCTCCTATTGTTACGGAGCCAAGCGAAGGAATTTTGAAGATTTTTTGCCGGCTAAAGTCGCCTTCAACTTTTCCCTGCTGCTTGGCGGTTTCTATAGTCCCGGGATTTTCGGTTACAAAGCTAAACCCGTCAGCCCCAATGCTTGCGCCCTGGTTAATTATCACGTTATTTCCGATTCTTGCGTTGTCTCCAATGTTTACTCCGGGGTGGATAAGGCAATTTACGCCGATTTCAGTGAACTTCCCGACATACGTATTGGGAAGGATCTTTGTATTATTTCCTATAGCGACTCCCCTGCTGATATACACATTTGCTCCGATGGAAACGTTCTCTCCCAATTTTGCGTCCGGGTCTACAAACGCTTTTTCATGAATCCCCGGCTGGGCGTCAACAGGGATATAAAACAGGTGCAGAAGCTTCATCATTGCCAATTTCGGGCGTTCTACCTCAATAGTGGACTTGTTTTCTATGGAAACCCCCAGCGGGACAACAGCTGCCCTGGCCCTGGAGCTTGCAATATTTGTTATTTCTTCCTCAGATATAGCAAGAGCAAGAGTTTCCTCGTCAGCCAGACCTGGAGGGGCAATCCTTTTAACCACTATATCTTCTTCCGTATTGAGAATTCCGCCTATTATATGGTTAATCTCTGATAGTTTGTATGTTTTTGTTTCATTAAAAATTGTATTTACCATTTTTCTACCTGTTTTCTGTAATTCTTTGTTGCCATTTTATTAATAAAATGAGTTTTAAACAAGAACCAATGTGAAAAATTTTACATATTTCCGAAAAATTTTTTATGATTTAAAATTTTCTTGTAACCATTATATAAACAGGCCAAATCTTATGAATGGAAATGAATTTTATTATAAAGAAAGATATAAGAGAAACATAATTATAGAAAGTATCGGGCTGGAAAAACAACAAAAACTTCTTGAAAAAAAAGTTTTGATAGCAGGAGCCGGCGGTCTTGGCTCGGGGGTTATCGCGGGTCTTGTTTCAGCAGGCGTTGGAACTATCGGGATAATTGATTCTGATAAAGTAGAGCTGTCAAACTTAAACAGGCAATTTATCCACCGGGAATCCTCAATAAGAAGTCTAAAAGTCGAATCTGCCTTTGAATGGATTAAGAATTACAGCCCAAAAACCAGCGTAAATATTCATAAAACCCGCATTAATGATGACTCAGACGCAGCTTTTTTCCGGGAATATGACCTTATTATAGATTGCTTTGACTCTTACAGGTCAAAATTTACCCTGAATAAAATCTGCATGAAAAAGGGATTAGCGCTTATTCACGGGGGAGTTAAGGAGTTTTACGGACAGGTATTGACTATTGTTCCCGAAAAAAGCTCCTGTCTTGACTGTATGTTTGAAAACCCGGAATTTGATACAGAAAAAACCATAGGCATAATAAGTCCCGCAGTAAATGTGATTTCTTCTATCCAGGCAATGGAAGGGGTAAAGTTTCTTCTGGGAATGGAGGATTTACTCATTGATACACTGCTTGCTTATGATGGAATTAAGCAGGAATTCAGGAAAATAAGCCTGAAAAGAAGAAAGGACTGCATATCCTGCGGGGGTTTTTAAGTAGGTAACAATAAATTTTGGTAGTGGCTAAATTCTTAGTGATAAATTGTAATGTATGATAAAAAGGTGTGTTACAAGGTCGTGCCAGTAATCTGACTTTGAAAAAGCAAGTGTTTTT
>JANQIY010000021.1 GCA_028281965.1 Candidatus Gastranaerophilales bacterium | reverse complement strand
TAACTTGAGTCGCGAATTAGCCAAAAGCCAGGATATGACTGAGCAATATTTGTTTGCGAAGCGGGAGCGTAAAATGGTCCGGCTTTGCCGGTCATTTTAAAGCTCATTCATGGGCGGGTTTTGGCAAATGTTGCATACATGCAATTCGCGACTCGAGTTAAATAGCTGAGAGGCTTAATATGACTGATTCAAAATTCCTTAAACAAAAGAAAGTTTTTTATGGACAAACTGCTTTGCGTCTGTTCCTGAGTATTGGGCAACAATCTGGCCTTTTCCGTAAAGCCTGTACTTATAGATAGTCAATCCGTCAAGGCCTACGGGGCCTCTGGCATGGGTTTTATTTGTGCTGATCCCCACTTCTGCCCCGAACCCGTATCTGAACCCGTCCGCAAACCTGGTAGATGCGTTGCAGTATACACCTGATGAGTCTACGAGATTCATAAACAGGTCCCGGTTCCGGGAATTTTCAGTAATTATACAGTCTGTATGGCCTGAACCATATTGATTTATATGGTTTATGGCTTCATTAATGCTATTTGTAATCTTTATAGAGACTATTTTATCTGTGTATTCAGCAGCCCAGTCCTCTTCTACAGCCTCTGCAATATCAGAAACTATGTTTCTCGTATTTTTATCACCTTTTACAAGCACATTTTCCTTTTTAAGACTGTCTATTAATAGCGGTAAAACCTTATCTGCGATTCCTGAATGTACAAGTATGGTTTCTACGGCGTTACAAGCCGCAGGATACTGGATTTTGGAGTCAACAGCAACTTTAACCGCCGTATCCGGTTCGGCGAATTCATCTATATATACGTGACAAATCCCTTCTGTATGACCGAGTACGGGAATTTTTGTGTTTTCCTGTATATATTTTACAAGGCTGTTGCTGCCCCTGGGAATTATAAGGTCAATGCAGTTGTCTATTTTGAGCATTTCTTTTACATCTTCTCTTGTCTTTATAAGGTTTACGGCATTTTCAGGAAATCCTTCAATAGAGCCCAGGGCTCCATTAATGGCATCTATCAACGCCTGGTTGGAAAAATCCGCTTCCCGGCCGCCTTTTAATATAACAGCATTGGCTGATTTTACCGCAAGCGCGGCAATTTGAGGGACAACATCCGGTCTTGACTCAAAAATTACTCCTATAACACCTATTGGACAGCTAACTTTGTGTAGATTCAAGTCTTCATCAAGTTCTGTTACAGAAAGAGTCTTATTTACAGGGTCTTCAAGGTTTATTACATCGTGAATCCCCTTTATAATCACGTTTATTTTATCCTCATCAAGCTTAAGCCTGTTATATAAGGCCCTTGTAAGTTCTCCTTTTTCCACAAGCTGTTCTGCTTCATTGAGGTCTTTTTTGTTTTCTTCGAGAATAAGCTCTTTTTTTGCGTTAATATTCTCTGCAACGGCAAGAAGCGCCTTGTTTTTGATTTCCTCAGACAAAGAAGCCAGTGAGTATGAGGCTTTTTTAGCATTCCGGGCCATATCGCGCATTTTAATTCTCCTTTTATTAAATGATTATTTAAATTATATCAGGGAGAATTTTTTGTCACCTACTTATGGCAAAAGTTTTTTATTCTGATTATACTAAGACTGGGGAGAGCGAGTAATTAATTGTAAAGACATGATTAAAAATATACGAAATTTTTGCATAATAGCCCACATAGACCACGGGAAATCCACACTGGCAGACCGGCTTTTGGAAAAAACCAAAACGATTTCCGAGCGGGAGATGAAAGCCCAGCTGCTTGATACAATGGATCTTGAGCAGGAGCGCGGGATCACCATCAAGCTCCAGGCAGCCAGGATGAATTATCGCGCAAAAAACGGCAATGAATACATTTTTAACCTGATAGATACCCCCGGGCACGTGGATTTCAGCTATGAAGTTTCCCGAAGCCTCGCTGCCTGTGAAGGCGCGCTGCTTGTTGTTGATGCCACTCAGGGGGTAGAGGCCCAGACAATGGCTAATGTTTATCTTGCAATTGAGCAGGACCTGGAAATAATCCCGGTTATTAATAAAGTTGATTTGCCAAACGCTGACGTGGACAAGGTCAGGCATGAAATAGAGGATATTCTTGGGCTGGACGCTTCCAATGCAATATTGACCAGCGCAAAAACCGGCATGGGAGTTGAAAATGTACTGGATGCCATAGTTGAATATATTCCCCCGCCTGAAGATACAAGCAATAAACCCCTAAGAGCACTTGTTTTTGACAGTTTTTACGATTCATACCTTGGGACGATAGCTTATTTCAAGGTGGTTGACGGAAGTTTAAAAGATGGCGAAAAAATAAGGTTTATGGCAAATAAAAAAAGCTTTGATGTGACCGAGCTTGGTTATATGAGGCCGTTCAGGACGCCTGTAAAAGAAGTCAAAACTGGAGAAGTGGGCTATGTCGCGGCTTCGGTTAAAGAAGTCTGCCAGCTTGTAGGTGATACAATAACCCTGGCGGAAAACCCGGCCGGCGAACCTCTTCCCGGGTACAAAAAAGCTGTTCCAATGGTCTTTTGCGGAATGTATCCAGTTGATAACGATGAGTACCATGAACTTAAAGATGCTCTTGAAAAGCTTATGCTTAATGATTCCAGCATTGTTTTTGAACCGGAAACCTCATCTGCTCTTGGGTTTGGGTTCAGATGCGGCTTTCTCGGGCTTTTGCATATGGAGATTGCACAGGAACGACTTGAGCGGGAATATAACCTTACACTTGTCACAACTGCTCCCAGCGTAGTTTATCACGTTATTAAGACCAACGCAGAAATTTTAAACGTAGATAACCCGGCTAATTTCCCTTCACCACAGTACATTGAATACATAGAAGAGCCTTATGTCAAGGTGAATATAATTACTCCAAACGACTATACAGGGGTATTGATGGAACTTGCGCAGGGGAAACGGGGAATATTCAAGAATATGAACTATATAGACGACATAAGGGTTGATCTTGAGTATGAAATTCCGCTTAGTGAAATAATTACAGACTTTTACGACCAGTTGAAATCAAAGTCAAAAGGCTATGCAAGCCTGGATTACGAGTTTAGCGGGTATAAAAGGTCTGATCTTGTAAAGCTTGATATCCTGCTTTCCGGGGAAATTGTGGATGCGCTAAGCTCTATCGTCCATAGAGACAACGCTTTCCACGTGGGACAAAAGCTTGCCAGTAAGTTAAAAGAGATTATCCCGCGTCAGATGTTCGAAGTCCCGATCCAGGCTGCAATAGGCGGCAGGGTTATAGCCCGGACAAACGTTAAAGCCATGAGGAAAAATGTTATTGATAAATGCTATGGCGGGGATATTTCCAGAAAAAGAAAGCTTCTTGAAAAACAAAAAGCCGGTAAAAAACGGATGAAAGCGGTAGGAAAAGTAGAAGTCCCGCAGGAAGCGTTCATGGCTGTTTTAAGCCTCGATGAGTAGCTGGAAGCGTTTTCAGGAATTTTTAAAAAATGTAATTAACTCGAGTCGCGAATTAATTTGTAAAATCGAAAATTTTACAACCCACCCCCAACCCCCTCCCTTTAGAAGGGAGGGGGCTAGTTTGTTGTTTT
>JANQIY010000020.1 GCA_028281965.1 Candidatus Gastranaerophilales bacterium | reverse complement strand
AAGGAATAAAGAAAAAATTCTTACACATCGTGTCATGCCGCACTTGAGAAGCCTGCCCCGTGCTTGACACGGGGGCATCTATCCGGCAAACATAATAGGCAATAGCCCTGACTAAATAGAACCCGCATCAGATACGAGGGTGACACTTACGTAAAAACTTTTTCAATCTTCCTTATTAACCGGACAGATTGCCGCGTCGAAGCAAGCTTCTGTCTTGAAAGCTTGCATTAAACGGCATTCCAGGCTAAGGCTCTTCACCTTAGCCTTCCAGCCTCTGCTCGCTTTCGCTCCTCGTAATGACCGGTGCTTACTCTTACCTGGTTCTGTCTATAAATTATTTTCCGAATAGGTTCTAAGGACAGCGGAAGAAATTTTTATATTGAATCCTCGATAAATAATCTTTCGTCTTCAATAAATTTCTTAATGTCAAAAACATACATAACTTTATTATCAGAAAACAACACCTCTGCCGAGGTATATTTGTTTTTTTCATATTTATTCTGGACGTTTAAGTTCATTTTCTCCGAGGGAATGTTTTCAATGTCAAAAACATCATCTGCAAGAATACCCAGTTGAATATCAGAGAGTTTTAAAACAATAATTTTTGTTTTATCCGAAGGCACGGTTTTAGAAATATCCAGAAAGTATTTAATGTCAACAATTGTAATAAATTCTCCCCTGAGGTTTATAATTCCTGTTATAAACTCCGGTACGCAAGGAACAGGCGCAAGGTTTACCAGTTTTAACTTTGTAATTTCCTTGACGTATTTAAGGCTTATACAATAAGTTTCATTGTTAAGAGCAAAGGAGATAAAATAATTTTCCTGGTACTTCAGCTCGTCAGTAAAGTCCCTGATTTCTTTCTGCAATTTTCCGGCCCTTCTTAAAAACTTCATTTTAGAAGTTTCATCAAGCGGGAAATGGTCTGTTATAACATCAACTTCATTTTTTGCTTCCAGGGCGTCCATTTCAACATTTCCGATATTTTGCAAAACAGCATTTATGTCGAAAAAAGCCACCAGTTTGTCGTCATGCTTGTAAATTCCGGAAATGAATTTTTCCCTATGCTTGTAAGGAAGCGGCTCAAGCTGGTTTCTGTCAAGCTGGACAACTTCTTTTACAGAATGGACAATAATTCCTATGGTCTGGTCATTGCAGCTGATTATCAGTACCTGGTGGTCAACGGTGAATTCCTCCTGCTCCAGCCCAAGAAGTTTTGACGGGTCTATAACGCTTATTATCCGGCCTCGAAGGTTTAATACCCCCGCTATATGTTCAGGCAGCTTTTCAACAATTGTTAAAGCAGGCAACTGAACTATTTCAACCACTTTTTCCGCGGAAATGGCATAAGTTTTTTCCGAAAGGGTAAATATCAAAAATAACTCGGAATAGTTTTCTTTTTTTATAAGTTGAGCTGACTTAAAAAAATCCCCGCTCATAATGCCTCCCTGTTTTTAATCTTTTAGACAAACGTTGAAACAGGTTGTTTTGTTTCTTCCTGTTTTTTTAGACTCATACAGAGATTTATCCGCTCTTAACAAAAGCTCTTCCTGATTGTGGACATTACCTGTGATATCAGCAATCCCGCAACTTATAGTAACATTAATCACTTTATTTTTGTATTCAAAGTTTTTATTCGCAATTTTTTCCCTTATTCTTTCTATAGGGATAAAAGCCTGCTCCGCCTCTGTATCAGGGAGTATCAGAATAATTTCCTCTCCTCCGTAGCGTGTAACGTAATCAGTTTTTCTAAGGGAACTTTTCATAATTTTCGCGATTTCCGCAAGCACTTTATCTCCAAACTGGTGTCCATAAAGGTCATTTACCTGCTTAAAATGGTCAATGTCAAACAATGCAAGACTCAAGTTTGTACCATGTCTTTTGCTCCTGGCAAACTCTCTTTCGAGGGTTTGCTGGAAAAACCTTCTGTTATATAGACCTGTTAATCCATCTATAATAGCAAGGTATTTGGTTTCTGAATAGAGCCATTTTATTCTCATCAGGATTTTCAGCTCTTTAATAATGATATCCAGCACCTTGCCTTTGTGAAACCTGTCCGGGCGGGTATTGTAAAAAGCTATTCCTCCTATAACTTTATTGGCATAGGTTATCGGTATAATTATTTTTGACTGGAGTTCTGAAAAGGATTTTATTTTGTTATCCGAGTTTGAATGGATTTCCACGATCTCAATATCATAATCCGTCTCATCTTCTCTGTCTTTTTCAGAAAAAGAATTGTAAAAAAAGTCTTTTTTAAGTTCAACAAGAATGGAATCGTCCACGCAAACATTTTCCACACTTAATTGCAGGTATTTTTTCTTTTTTTCATCTCTTTCATTAAAAAATATTGCCGCAACGTTAAAATCAATAAGGGAAAACATCAGGTTAAAAAGTTCTTTAGCAAGAATCCTGGTTGAATAAATATACTCAGAGAGGTTTCTGAACTCGTTTATAATGGTTGATTCTATTAAGGACTGGTCAAGCAGGTTATTTATTCTTGTCTGGAGGTTTTTGTTCTCGGCCTTTTTTTCCTGAATAATTTGATTTCTTTCTTCCTCCGGAATAAAATCGGTTTTATCAAGAAAAGCCTGTACCTGTTCAAGAAACTCCTCGTGTTTGTTGCTTTTTGTTATAAAACAATCAGCTCCGGCTTTAATGGCCCAAAAACTATCGAGTTTTTCGTTAAGTTGCGTTAAGAGAATGATTGGAATTTTTTTAATTATATCGTCATTTTTTAATAGTCTGCAAAGTTGATACCCGTTTATTTCCGGCATTATGATATCAGAAATAATCAAATCAGGAATGCATTGATAAGTTTTTTCTATCCCTTCTATAGCGTTAGGAGCGGTAATTATCTCATGTCCCAACCTGGAAAGCGTTAGTTCAATGCTTTTTAGCTGAATAGGACTGTCTTCTATCAATAAAATTTTCTTTTTTTTCATACATTTCGAATTTTAATATTTATTAGTATTTAATATTTACAACTATAATATTATATTACCAGTTATGGGTAAAACTACAAGCGAATCTTCAAGTTATTTAATTTAAATAATTTAGCAAAATGAATTAATTTCCGTTAAATCAAGTAGAGGTTATGTAAATCCATCAGCAAATAAAGCCTGACATAATTTATGAGAATTGCCGTTTTTAACTATCCCGGGGCTCGGCCGGTTTTTTTCTCCAGGTTGCAGGAAACTTCATTTGCGGGTATTTTTCAAGTTACACCTCCTTTACAGGTTCGAATTTTTCTTCTTAAATTCTTCAATTCTATTTAGAGCCTATCCAGGAAATACGAACAATGTCATACGAGGAGGGCAGGTAAATAAACCCGGTTATTTGATATAAACGCTATTCTGCCCGATGTGGTAATCTATCTGGATGGGCTGAAAGCCCATAATGTTGACTGGACAGATTGCCACGGCGGCGCGAAGCGCCGCCTCGCAATGACAAGTGTTTGCTC
>JANQIY010000244.1 GCA_028281965.1 Candidatus Gastranaerophilales bacterium | reverse complement strand
CCAGCGTTGAAAATATACTGAAATTATTTCAGCATGACAATTTATGGCGTTTTGAAATTAATGATAAGCTATTTAAATTAAAAATGTAGGGGAGTAAGGAAAAGAGGTTCCGCCTCTTTTCGATTCTCTATAATTTTTTGGCAAATGTTGCATAGTCATATCCTGGCTTTTGGCTAATTAGCAACTCAAGTAACCTGAATCACGAATTAAATATTTTCGAAATTCCTTAAAACTTTTTTAACGCTTCTAACGTTGCATCAACAAGCCTTTTGCCAACCTGGGTAAAAGTTACGGCATACATCGGATTATTTCCTACTTCAAGCACGTTATCAATTTCACCTATCCCGAATTTATGGTGAAAAACCCTCGTGCCGGGATCAAACAATTCTACAGCATTTTTTGTAACTTCAGGTTTTTGGGAGTTAATATTTGTTTTTGCCTGATGATTTTTTGTTTTTACCATTGTTGTAGATGTTTTTTTTAAAGAGTCAGGCAGTTTAAAGTTTTTTCCAAAGCTGGTATTACTCACAGGGGCATCCTGCTGGTAGAAGGTTTTCTTGTCATAACTGTATGATGGCTTATTTGCCGTATTTTTCTTCTTAGAATATTTATCTGAGGGGGTTTCCATCAGGCCTGGCGGGATTTCATCAAGGAACCTGCTTGGCATAAAGTATTTATAATCCCCATAAATCAGGCGGCGTTTGGTATAAGTGAGGAAGAGCCGCTCTTCAGCCCGTGTAATTCCCACATACATAAGACGTCTTTCTTCTTCCATATCCTGATTTCTGCCAAGAGCACGCATATGAGGAAAAATTCCCTCTTCCAGGCCTGCAAGAAAGACAATAGGAAACTCCAGACCCTTGGCAGAGTGCAGGGTCATAAGAGTTATAGCCTCATCGTTTTCTGCAATTGTATCCAGGTCACTGACTAAAGACATCCTGGTCAAAAATTCCCCCAGCTCGGTATCAAGTCCCATATCTTCCTGTTCACGCGCCACGCTTATAAATTCCTGAATGTTTTCTATTCTGCTGTTTGCTTCTTCTGTATTTTCCTCTTTTAACTCGTCTATATATCCTGTTCTTTCTATTAAAATGGATATGAATTCGCTTAGATCATAGTCAGAACAATCTTTTATCAGGTTTGCTATAAGATAGTGAAATTCCTTGAGCTTTTTTATAACTTTTGGACTAAGTTCATCGCTGAATTCATCAGCTCTCTCAATTGTCTCAAACATTGAAAGACTGTATTTTCTTGCAATTTCATCAATTTTTTTAATAGTAGTCGCTCCAATGGCTCTTTTAGGGACATTGATAATCCGTCTCAGGCTTTGTGAGTCGTTTGTATTATAAATAAGCTTTAAATAAGCAATGATGTCTTTAATTTCTTTTCTTTCGTAGAACTTCATGCCGCCCACCATTTTATAGGGGATTTTTCTTGACATAAAAGCCTCTTCCAGCGCCCGGCTCTGGGCGTTTGTACGGTATAAAACCACGCAGTCGGCAGGCGAATGTTTACCCGAAACGGTTAATTCCCTTATGTTTTCTGTAATAAAATGTGCTTCTTCGTTTTCATCGATGGTTTCCCTGCATAAGATTTTTGCCCCTTCACCTTTGTTTGAGAAGAGATTTTTGGAAATTCTCTCACGGTTATTGACGATAACGCTGTTCGCAGCCTCAAGAATATTGCTTGTAGAACGGTAATTCTGCTCAAGTTTTATCATTTGCGCATCAGGAAAGTCTTTTTGCAGGTTGAGAAGGATTTTATAGTCAGCGCCGCGCCAGCTGTAGATTGACTGATCGATATCGCCCACCACACACAGGCTTCTTCCTTTTGAAATAGAGTCGTCATCAGGGTTTGTACCCCTGTAGAGCAGGTCGATCATTCTGTACTGGGGAAGGTTTGTGTCCTGAAACTCATCTACCAGAATATGATTAAATTTTGACTTATATTTCTCCAAAACTTCGGGACAATTCTCAAAAAGCCTGACAGTGTTCATCAAAAGGTCGTCAAAATCCATGGCATTGTTGGTTTTCATCATAGCTTCATATGCCTGGTAGATTTTTGCGACGGTCTGGTTTCTGTAATCCCTTGCTGTTGCTGCAAAACGCTCAGCGTCAATCATTTTGTTCTTTACGGTGCTTATTGTTGATTTAATAGCTTTGGGTTTATATAGTTTATCATCAAGATTTTCAGCCTTAATAGCCTGCTTTATCATACTGACGCTGTCA
This sequence comes from Candidatus Gastranaerophilales bacterium, assembly GCA_028281965.1. Classification (GTDB taxonomy): domain Bacteria; phylum Cyanobacteriota; class Vampirovibrionia; order Gastranaerophilales; family UBA9971; genus JANQEB01. The sequence goes on along the minus strand of JANQIY010000244.1, from coordinate 1,375 downwards.
TTTTCGTCAAAAATAACGAAATTTTTCATCCGGAAAGGTTCGCCTTTAACAAGATAGTTTTCAATCTCAAACCTTAAAAGTTTCCCGCAAATACTGTGAAACGTACCTATCCAGAGGTGTTTTGCCTGGGCTTCGCCTAGCAGGAACTCAAGTCTTTGCTTCATCTCTTTTGCCGCTTTGTTGGTAAAGGTTACGGCAAGGATTTCCCAGGGACGAGCGCCCCTTTCAACCAGTCCTGCTATTCTATGGGTTAACACCTTTGTTTTACCGCTGCCTGCGCCCGCTAAAACTACCAGAGGCCCTTCTTCTTTGATTACCGCTTCTTTTTGTGAGGAATTTAACCCTCTTAATATTTCTTCCATTTTCTCCCCGTTTTTTAGTTTTGTGTAAGGGTTTCTCCCTGATTTATCTTAATTAAATCCCTATTGATAATAATTACTGGGTGTTAATTTTCTTTTTTATAGCCTCATCACTGTATAAATTTTAATTTAAACTTTAAAAATTATAATTTTAATGTATAATTCAATAATGTAAATTACACTTTCTTGTATAACTGATTCAATAAGTATTATAATAAAAATAATTTGTTTTGAACTTTAATTTATGTAAAAACTGAGTGAATATTGTATAGATTTTAGATAGGAACCCTGGAATGCCCGAAGATAAAGAACACCCCTCGATAACAGTACCGGTTAATGATCTCGATGACGTTGATGATTTACCGGAAACTTCTGATGAGTTAGCGCATGAATTAGCTACAATCCAGCAGTCAGCTAAAAAAATAGCTATTATAGGCAGCAGGAACCTGCCTATTACCCATCAACAGATTATAGAAACCCTTACATACGCACTTGTTGTTCAGGGAAATTCGATTATCACAAGCGGAGGATCCAGCGGAACCAACGCCGCAGCCATCAGAGGAGCTATGGAAGCAAATCCGCAATCGCTTAAGGTAATTCTGCCGCAGACTATCGGACAGCAGCCTTCAGATGTCCAGGATCAGCTTATCGGCATTCCAAACATCGTTGAACACGCTGACAGGGCCATGATGACCCTTGCTGACGCCAGCCGCATTTGCAATAGGGAAATCATCGATGAGTGCCAGCAGATGATTTGTTTTCTCTCACATACCAGCGGAACTCTTCATAAAGCTGTCGCTTATGCTGAAGAATCCCATAAAGTTGTTACTGTCTTTTATTTAGATTAAGATCGGTTTATTTTTCTTAATAAAACAGGTCTTGGTTGTGTATTTAAGTGACCTTTTAGTTAAAATTAATTTTAAGGAGTAAACAATAAAAACTTAAGTGTTTTTAAAATTTTCAAAAATTCATTCTCCCTCCACCCACCCAATTTTTTCTTTGGTCTCGCTTCCCTC
>JANQIY010000243.1 GCA_028281965.1 Candidatus Gastranaerophilales bacterium | reverse complement strand
CCAGCGTTGAAAATATACTGAAATTATTTCAGCATGACAATTTATGGCGTTTTGAAATTAATGATAAGCTATTTAAATTAAAAATGTAGGGGAGTAAGGCAGCCGGGGAGGTGCTGAGCAACGCCCTGGATTTTGATAGGAAACTCCGGGTTTTGCCGGCAAATGAGCTTTAAGCCCTGGGTTGCCTGAGTAGGAATTATAATTAAGGCTGTTAATTAATGCCATATAAATTTTCTCTTATTTTTAAGCTATAAAAAATAAGTTTGCTGAATAACAAAAGTTGCTGTTAAGTTTTTAAAAATTTAACAGCCAAAGTTAATTTATAATTTCATCTTCTATTTCCCGGTTTTCATTAACATCAAGGGTTGATTCGACCTGCAAAGGAAGCTTGAACCCGAAAGTACTGCCTTCCCCGGGTTTGCTTTCTACGAAAACTTCACCGCCATGATGCTTTTCAACCGTAATTTTGACAAGGTGCAGCCCAAGGCCGGTACCTTTTACGGAATGTACCTTATTTTCCACTCTGTAAAACCTGTCAAATATCTTGCTCATATGCCCGGGAGGGATTCCCACGCCGTTATCTTCGATGGTCACCTGTAAATACTTGCCCGAGCGGTCAATCTCAGCCCTTAATTTTACCCTTCCATTGTCATAAGAATATTTTATAGAATTAGAGATAAGGTTTTTAACCACCCTTTCTATGCTTTCAACGTTTATCATAACCTGCGGCAGGTCAGGCTCAGTGATTATAGAGAATGTAATGTTTTTTTCCCCGGCAATTACTTTCATAGAATTCACCGCCTCTTCCAGTACGGAATGAATATTGCATAAAGTCTTTTCCAGGGTGACATTCGGGGATTCCAGCCTGGAAAAATCAAGGATATCGTTAACCATCCTGTTTAACCTGTCGGATTCCTGGTCTATTACCGAAATGAATTCCCTTTTTGTCTTCTCGTCAAACTCGTCCTCATAATTGTAAAGAGTATCGATATAGCTTCTTATGACTGTAACAGGCGTTCTTAATTCGTGGCTCACGTTTGATATGAAGGAGTTTTTCATCCTGTCAATCTCGGCTTCCCTTGTAATATCGTGCAGGACTATGACATAACCGAGGTATTCGTTGTAAATTGTAAATAAAGGGGAAATTATAGTTTTAAGGATTTTTTGCTCGATTTTTATCTGGCATTCAAGGTTTTGAGGCTCATTTCCTTCATAGGGGGTATCTTTAAACTCTTTTACCCTTGATGCAAAGCATAATTCCCCGTTTGAGTCGTAAAAGTCCAGGATTCTGGTGGAAATTACCTCTTTAGGCTTTGCTTTAAGCATATCCAGCGCGGCGTTATTTGCAAGTACTATGGTATCTGTCTTGTCACACACTATAACGCCGTTTGCAATACTCATCAGAACTGCTTCCAGCTTATTTCTTTCATAAGTCAGCTGGTCTATGTTCTTTTCCTCATACTGTCTCAGCTTTACCGACATATTATTAAAAGACTCGAAAAGACGCTTGATATCGCCCCATAGGTCTTTTGACTTGATCTTATAGCCAAACTCCCCGGAAGAAATCCTTTTAACCCCTTCCGAAAGCAGTTTTATCTGCCTTGTAATCAGCATTGTGTTGATAAAAACCGCTGCAATCGACAGGAACCAGGCTATGGTAAACACTACTATCATCAAGTTCCTGGTGGCTTTTCCGACAATATCCATTGTATGGCCGGTCAATCCCAGCTGAATCGAGCCTATAACCTGCTTTCCTTCAGGAAACTCAACGGTTAAAGGGTGACTCACCCTTATCTCAGGCCTGTAGTCCTCCCCGGTAACCTTTACTTCAACCAGATTGCTTGAATATAGAATTTTCCCGCCATTGTCGACATAGGTAATAGAGGAAATATCTTCGCTGTTTGCGACAACGTTTTCGGCATGCTGCCTGAGTTTTATGCGGCTGCCGTCGTCTTCATAGTTTTTTATGTATTCCACGGCTTCTATGGCAAAGGTTTTTGCCAGCATTGTCCCGAAGTTACGGTAACTTTCAAAAATGGTTTTCTGTGTATTGCTTATAACAAACCAGGCAGTAGTTATAATAAGGATTGAGCTTACTATTGAGCCGAAAATTATAAGCTTGTTCTGGGAATTCAGGTTTAAAAAACTGTTATCTTCCTGTTTATTAATAAAATTTAGTAAACTACTCATTTTATCCTGTTTCCATTAGACGGTAACTTACTGCAAACTTTCCAGAATACTGTTGCTAACGGCTTTTAATGATGCAAAAACTCCCCGGCCCTGGATAGCAACCGCTTCATAGCTTGGAAACCCGAAGGTATTAAGGTCGTTTTCCATCTCTTCAAAGCTTAAAATATCAGGAAGATCCCTTTTATTATACTGCAGAATAATGGGCAAATTTTCAGGGAGCAGGTTATATTCCCGGATATTTTGCAGCATGTTATTAAAACTGCTGATATTATCATCTTTTTTTTCCCTTGCCGAATCCGCAACAAAGATTATACCGTCAACACCGTTCAGGATTATCTTTCTTGCGGCGTTATATTCCATCTGCCCCGGCGTTGTATAAAGACTGAACGTTGTATTAAAGCCTTTTACGTCACCGAGGTTGACGGAAAGGAAGTCAAAAAAGAGCGTCCGCTCATTCAATCCTTCAAGACACGTCATATCAGACCTGATCGCCGAATCAAGCGTGTTGTGAATATATGTAAGATTACTTGTTTTACCGCTCTCACCTGAGCCATAGTATACTATTTTACAGGTTAGCTTGCGGTCAGCATAATTTACCAGAACCACAATATAAACTCTTTTTTTATCAGTTAATATTAATTATCCACAAAATCCGGGCTTTGTACAAGGGATTAGGGTTACTAGGCTCTATTATACAACTCTGTATGTGTTAAGTACTTTAAAATTATTAATTTTTATTAAAATTTTGAAAAAGATGCGTCATTTTTTGTCCAGTATTTTTTTCAGTGTTTTATAAACTATATAGAGCAACATTCTTCTAGAGGGTCGATTAATGTTAGTTTTAGAAAGAAATAAAAATTTGCAACCAACAGGCTATAGTAATATTTATCAAAAACCGAAAAAATCAAATACCCCGGATTATGCGCAAACTGCATCCCGAGCTGCTTTAGTTGATACTTCCGCCTTAAAAGCTTATTACCTGAACCCGGCAAAAATTTCATTCGGGCGAACTACCGCAGAACACACCAGCTGGGGCGCTGTTTATAATAAAGAAACCCGAGAAACCACATTTAAATTCTATTCATATCCTGGTCATGAAGTAAATGTGCTTGTATCGAAGGAAAAAAAACCAATACGCTTTGATGAAATGGCACAAAGCGATAATTTCATAAGACATGAAATGTCTCCTGTAATAGGCACATTCAGGGCTGCAGAAAAAGACAGCCCCGGAACTTACAGCTCAGCTACCTTATCCGAAGTAAAACCCGGGGATCAATATTGTTTTGAAGTAATAAAAAAAGATGGAACGAAAGTTTATGTGCCTGACCCGTATTCTTTCAAGCAGCCGGGAGTTTTCAACTGCTCAAGGGTTGTTGAAGATCCGTATAAACATAATATAGACCCTGAATGGAATAAAAACCCCGCGAGAATTGTCCGTAACCAGAGAGTTATCCAGGTTATCGACGGGCAGGAAATAAATTTTACTCCCCTGTCCGCGGCTAATATTTATGAAGGTCATATAGGCACTATGACTGAGGAAGGGACTTTTGAGGCAGCAATAAGAAAAGAACCTGGCGGTAAGAGCATGGTTCAAAAAATAAAGGAAAAAGGCTTTAATGCAATAGAGATAATGCCCCTTGAAAATACCTATTCTTTCAACTGGGGTTATGACGGGGTAAATAAATTTGCCGTAAGAGAAGACTACGGCGGGGATGAAGGTTTTAAAAAATTCTTAAAACACTGTCACGATAATGATATTTCCGTTATAGTCGACTTTGTCCCGAACCATATAGGGACAGACGGAAATTACCTCTCGGCGGCCGGGCCTTATAACAGCGGAGGATCCGGATGGGGAGAAAGTATGTTTCTTGAAGAAGGAGACAACAGGTATATCAGGGATTTTGTCACGAATATGGCGCTAAACTGGCTCAGAAAGGGCGCTGATGGTATAAGAGCCGATATGACAAGCCGTATGGGTTCTGATTCTACAATGAAGCAGATAGCAGCAGAAGTTAACCAACACTTCCCGGACGCTTTTTTAATTGCGGAAGATGAAAGAACAAATCCTGAACTTACCATACCTCTTGAAGATTACTATAATACTCCTTTGGAAACCGACACTGAAGAAGGAAATCATGACCTCAATGTAGAACATATAATGACATTAGATAGAAACCATCTGGGCAATATAGGTTTTGATTCCAAATGGGGCTTTAATTTACATCATAAGCTTGCAGCGGCGATACTAGGAGGCTGGAAAGACGACAACTCAGATATGGGAAGTCTTTATGGAGCTATTAAAGATAACGCGGGATCTAAGATAGTTAAATACCTTATGAGTCATGACGAAATAGGAAATCATGAAGGTACAAGACTTATTGCTAAAAAAATTATTCAAAGACTTGATCTGGGCGAGAATGTTGAGGTTAAAGGGACTTCAAAAGAAGACGAACACAGAAAGTATCAATTAGGCGGATTGCTGGGAGCCAGACTGGCTGTAGCTTATGCCACTATGGATCAGAATGGAAAAACCCTGGTAACCATTAATGGAGAAGAGCAAAAAGTTCAAATGTGGAAGTCTAATGGCGAATTAACTCCCGGCTTTAAGGAAAAAATAAAGAAAGAACTATATGATAATGTTTTCTGGCTTCCACACTGGGAAGAAATTGACTCATTGGGGCTTCTATGGATTAACAGGGATTCATTTACCGATGCTTTTAATATGGCTAAAAAACTTCACCGGGTAGGTACAGGAGTTGTATTTGCGACCCCGGGTCCCAAAATGACCATGCAGGGCAATGAAAATCTTGACCTTACACCGTTCAGGTTTTTCAGGGATGTTTCAGGCCCTGAAGATGACTCCGACAAAGACCTCAAAGCAAAAAGAAAGCATGGCTATAAGATAGGAAAAGAATCTTTCATAGATTCCAAGCTGTCCACGCTGCAAGGAAAATATAATCCTGCTTACCAGGCACAGATGGAAGCTACAGAAAATTATTTTAAAAAATTATCTGAAATTTTCAGGCAGAATCGGGCTCTTCAGGATGGATACGTTATCTACAACAATGACCCGTGCCGTGTAAATAATGTTTCCAAAGTTTTAGCCGTACATGCTAAAAAAGATGATAACGAAATATTTTCAATCGCTAACTTTGGAGAGACTGACTTTATGCCAGGAAGTGACCTCGGACTGTACGGAATGAAATTCCCGGCGGGTGAATGGAAGCTTTTAATAAGCAGTGGTGACCCTCAATATGGAGGCGACGGGAATATAAGTAATTTCGATATTACAGTTAACTCTGAATATAATGATGAAATGAAACATATTGAAATTCCTGCAATGAGCTTTATGATGTTTAAAAAAATCAGCTCTTCCTAGAATTGGTCTCAAAAATGCCCTGTCTTCCGAAACTGATAATCCTCAAGCTGTCATTGCTGTACAAAACAAGTGTCTGCTCTTACCCGGCTCTGTCTGTAAATTATTTCCCGGATAGGTTCTTAACTCGTCATCAGGGTTAATTCACAAATCAGATCAAATATTAAAAATTGACCGGGAGGTTTATGTTTTTTAAAATAAAAATATAAATTAAAATTTAAAAGTGAAATCATTGGAGAAAAAATATTGAGTGTTAAGGTAGCTATTACAGGATGCGGAACCTGGGGCAGGAACCTCGTAAGAAACTTTTATAACCTGGAATCCTTATACAGTGTGTGTGATATGGATTCTGACACCCTGTGCAAAGTCACGGAAGATTATGAAAATGTCAAATGTATTTGTGATTTTAACCAGATACTGACAAACGAGGAAATTAACGGCGTTGTAATAGCCACACCAAGTCATACGCATTATTCGCTCACTAAAAAAGCCCTTGAGGCCGGAAAGCACGTTTATGTGGAAAAACCAATAGCCACAAACAGCGAGGAAGCAAAAGAATTAACGGAACTTGCGGATGAAAAAGGGCTTGTACTAATGGTAGGGCATTTACTGCTTTATCACCCGGTTGTAAACAGGATTAAATCCTTAATTAAGGACGGTGCTCTTGGTAAAATAACTTATGTGCAAAGCGATAGGCTGAATATAAACTTCTTTCGCAATGACCGGAGCGTTTTATGGGATTTAACGCCGCATGACTTATCAATGGCATCTTATATCCTGGATAAAAAACCCCTGCACGTGAAATCCGCTTTCGGCTGCTCGGTGAACAATGATGGAATTATTGACATTACGCACATTGACGTTGTTTTTGAGGACGAAATTATAGCCCACCTGAGCGATAGCTGGATTCACCCGCAAAAAAGGGTCGTGCTGCTTGTAAGGGGAACAAAAGCTACGGCTATTTTTGACGATTCTTTTGCGGATAAGAAGTTTGAACTCTACGACAACCAGACCAAAGAAAAAAAGCTCATAGAATGTCCTGATTATATAGACATTGAACCGCTAAAACTGGAATGCCAGCACTTTCTCAGATGTATAGAAACCAGGGTAAAACCTCGCTCAGATGGTTTAAACGGTTATGAAACAGTAAAAATTCTTGAAGAAGCGGAAAAAATTATGCTAGGAAGCCAGTATGGCAAGATCAGCAACATAAAACTGGCATCCTCACGTAAAAAACAAAAGAACCAGCCTGCTTCACAGTTATAAAATTTCTAAATTGTCCGAATTATCGGCATGTTAAATAACTCGAGTCGCGAATTAATTTGTAAAATCGAAAATTTTACAACCCACCCCCAATCCCTTATTCCCCTACATTTTTAATTTAAATAGCTTATAATTAATTTCAAAACACCATAAATTGTCATGCTGAAATAATTTCAGTATATTTTCAACGCTGGA
>JANQIY010000399.1 GCA_028281965.1 Candidatus Gastranaerophilales bacterium | reverse complement strand
CTTGAGTTGCTAATTAGCCAAAAGCCAGGATATGACTATGCAACATTTGCCAAAAAATTATAGAGAATCGAAAAGAGGCTACGCCTCTTTTCCACCTATAGGGTGGCTGTGGGTGGGTTTTGGCAAATGTTGCATACATGCAATTAGCAACTCGAGTATATTAGGCTTCGTAATTTTCCTTTTTTCCACGTTATATACCTTGTAATAACGTCAGGTTTTTATAAAGCGCTTATTAAGCCTGATTCCAGAAAGCTTCCTTGATAACATTAGCTTTTTCTGTTTCAGCCGAGATTGAAACATTGTTTGGAGTAAAAATAAATACCCCTTCGCCTATTCTTTGCTGATGACCGTCAACCGCATGTGTTGCTCCTGATACAAAATCCACTACACGCTGTGATTGCTCAGCATCCAGTAAATGCAGGTTTAATATAATTGATTTTCTTTCTCTAAGACTGTTAACAACTTCAAGTGACTCTTCAAAAGTCTTCGGTTCGCTAACCACGACTTCATACAAGCCGGTTTTTGGATGGGAAACCACTTTTAAACCGGATTTCTTTTTCTTTGGGTTCTCAAACATATCTTCTTCTTCCTCAAAATGCTCGGCGGCCCCGAATAACTCATCATAAAACTCTTCATCATCCCCCATTTCTGGAATCAGTCCTACCCAGTTTTTTAATCTGTTTACTATGCCAGCCAATTTGTTTCCTCCCTTTAATATTTTCTATTACACAAATTAATTTTCCTTAAATATCGCCTGGCCGATTCTTACCATGGTAGAACCTTCTTCACAGGCCAGTTTGTAGTCATTGCTCATTCCCATTGACAGCTCGGGAATATTAAGTTTATGTTCATTTTGCAGTTGATTTCTCAATTCTCTTAATCCTTTAAACACTTTCCTCAAAGTTTCCTCCTCCTGTACAAACGGAGCCATGGTCATAAGCCCTGTTATTTCCAGCGAATCCATATTGAGGATTTCTTTAAAACTTTCTTTTATCTCACTTATGCTAAATCCGTATTTTGTTTCTTCCTCCGCCACATTTACCTGAATTAATATTTTTTGTTTAATTCCCTTTGAAAGAGCTGTTTGTGATAGAATTTCCGCTACTTTTAATGAATCAACAGAATGTATGTAATTGTAATGTCCGATTAGTTTTTTCGCTTTGTTTGTTTGAATATGGCCTAAAAAATGCCAAATTATGCCTTTTTCAATACTTTCGGGCAAAAGCCCCCTTTTTTTCTCTGCATCCTGAATTTTATTTTCTCCAAAATTTCTAATACCGGATTCATACGCTTCAATGATTTTTTCAGCATTTACATATTTTGATACCGCAATAATCCTTACATCGGGTATTTCTTTTTGAAGATTTAAAAAATTCTCCTTTATTGCCATACTTATACTGCTGATACTTCAATACCGTCTTATTTCCAGGTAATATCCGGTTTGTTTTCAACTCGGAAATAAAAACAGTTTTACTATTTGTTATTAAATCAAAATAATTATATTAAAAGTTTTTGAATAATACAAATAATTGTTCACTATTCATATAAATATAGGGGGTGAATGTTGATTATTGTTTCTAAATCCCATGTCAGCTTTGCTTTTTAAAACTTTTATAAAAATTCTTAATACTTTTAAAATCTTAATATTTATATAATAATTTCTTGCGCAACCGTTTATTTAAACAGGCTTAATTAACCTTAAGCAGGGTTTTTGAGAAAAATTACAACTTTAGTTACAGAATTTTCTAACTTTGTATGAATTTAAAGTTGACTTTACAAATCGTAATATAAATATACAGATTGATTTCCCCCGGAAAACAGTCTTATGTACTCACAAGGAAGTTAAAGAGTAGATAAGGAGAATCTATCATGAGTATTATTGTTAACACAAACGTAAGTTCAATTCTCGTACAAAGAAGTTTAGGCAACGCCACAAGCAACATTCAAAGCTCACTGGAAAAACTTTCAACAGGTTACAGAATTAACAAGGCAGCTGATGATGCTGCAGGATTAACCATTTCTGAAAGCTTAAGGTCCCAGGGCCGCGGCGCACAGGTCGCA
>JANQIY010000391.1 GCA_028281965.1 Candidatus Gastranaerophilales bacterium | reverse complement strand
AGGTCTAAAAAACATTGAAGGAAGAAAAAATATTCCTCAAGATGAAATGATAACCCTTGCTTTAACAAATGGAACAATCTTTATACCTTTAGATTTTGTGTAAATTCCGTTAAATCCGGATTCTGTAAAATCAGTGGAACTGTTAAAATATTTTGCTTTAAAGGCTTTGCCGTTGTCCTGATAGACAATTTCAGGAATCATATCAAGGTTAATCATCGCCATACGCAAAGCTGATGCTATGCACTGGATATTTTCTTCCAGCATCAGTTCATATCCGCATAAATAACCTGATTTCCAGTCAAGAAAACCGACTAATATCGCCCTTGTAGGTCTGCCTGTAAACGGGTTAATCACAAGGCACGATAATTTATGTCCGTCAGCAACAAGGCATTGCCCGACTTCGAGTTTTGAAATATCACGTTTTATGTGTGGGAGCACACAATCCCGAAGTTTTTTCTCTCCTTCTCGCATCAGCACCCATTTATCATAGTTATTTTTCTTAAAATACTCGGCATATCTGCGGAAGGTCACAGGTTTAGGTATATTTTCAACTCCCCGCTTTTCAAGTATATGGGTTGTTAATTTTATTGCCTTACCGATGCTAAACTGGTTCGGGTGCAGTAATAATTTTAAGAATATTCCTATTTCTTCTTCGGTCAGGATAGTGCGGTATTCCTGAAAAGATGTGTAATTGTATTGTGGAACAAGTACTTCCCAGCTTTCATATTCGCTGTAACTTTTATACCAGCGTTGCAAACTGCCACGGGAAGTCTTGCCGATAATTCCGAAAACATTTTTGAGGTATTCACCGGAATTATACAGGTCAAGAAACAGTTTATCACCGGCTTGCTTTGGTTTATGTTTATTCCTGAACTTTTGCCATTCCAGAACTAAATCCACACGGGCAAGGGCAATTGTTTTAGCAGTTTTAGGAATAAAGCCTTGTTGTGTCCGGACATGTTTTACTGAAGGGACAGAATCTATTTCAGCTCCAAGCTCGACAACCTGTTGGTAATATTTATTCCTGTAAATTTCCTGTAATTTAGGCTCAAGTGAGGATAAAAGGATTTCATAACTCTTCCCACCGGAGGAATTAACTTCCCTAAAGGTATATCCGCTCTTTGGCAGTGCAAGCCTGATTGCCCGTGGCGTAACTCCTTTTATTTCTGCGACTGCTTTAACATCTAACCAAATTGATTCTAGGTTCATAAATATTGCCTTTACAGAATTTTTACTCCGTATCAGCAATGATAAATCGTTTTCAAAAAATTTAAAGGGTCTTTCCCGAGATTGTGTCTGACTTGCAACATAAATTTTTTAGGAAAAGCATTTTTTTAAAGTTTTCCGGTTTTATGAAAAAACAGCAAAAACTGCGAAAAAACACAGAATTTTTTCAAAAATGCCAGATTTTCCTCTTTTTCCTCAAATTTTTGCAAATTTTCCTGTCTCAGAATCGGTGATATAAAATCGGGAACTTCCGCACACTTCCAACCTCTTCCCCCTATTTGCATGTTTTTCATAATTGCACAATACTTGCACAGCCTTAAAGCCTTATTTTAAAAAGACTTTAGCGTTTTACCAGTTAAAATAGTGCAATATCAGTGCATTTAAGGGCAAAAATTGTGCAAGTATATGCAAAAAAATGCAAGTTCATTTCAACTCGAATTTATACCTATATTATAGACAGTGTAAGGCTTTCCCCGCTACTTCCCCCAATTATTTTTGCATATTAAAGTACAGTCACATTATTTAATACGTAAAATCTTTTTCTTTGTTCCTTAGAACTGAAAAGGGATACAGACAATGAAGCCGTATCTCTTAACAAAAAATGGCTCCCCGGGTGGGACTCGAACCTACAACCCTTCGGTTAACAGCCGAATGCTCTGCCATTGAGCTACCGGGGAACGTATCAATTTCATACAACAAGTTTAATTAGTTTGAAATTGATTATAACAACAAGTATTAATGGTGTAAAGTGGATTTTATTTATGAGCAAGTTGGTTGCTGCAAGCGTCTGCAAGGTCCCACTTTCCGCAAGTTCCACCCCATCTTGCGATAATGTTACCTTTAACATCTTTAGGAGTTTTGGGGTTTAAACATTCCGATTCACCCTGAACTATGGTAATAACTTCGCAACTGTTAGCACAGTCATTGCATTCATGAGTAAATGACTTAAAGCTGAAGTTTTGAACTTCCCAACCTTTAAAGCTAGTCTGAACGCCCTTAAATTGGTGATTTTCCATTGCAAGCAACGCTGCCCCAATTGCCCCCATTGTCTGGTGATTCTCAGGAACAATGACTTTTGTGTTCAGAGCTTCTTCAAAAGCTTTTACCATACCGGAATTTGAAGCTACTCCTCCCTGGAATACCACCACCGGCAAAATTTCCTTGCCAAGAGCGAGGTTGCTCAGGTAATTTCTTACCAAAGCCTGGCATAAGCCATAAAGAAGATCTTCTATAGGATAACCAAGCTGCTGTTTATGAATCAGGTCGCTTTCTGCAAAAACCCCACATCTTCCGGCAATTCTCGCAGGAGCTGTTGATCTTAACGCAGTAGGGCCAAATTCCTGGATAGGAACATTTAACCTGCTTGCCTGCTGGTCTAAAAAGCTTCCTGTCCCGGCTGCACAGACCGTGTTCATAGCAAAGTCGGTTACTATGGAATCTCTTAACATGATAATTTTGCTGTCCTGTCCGCCGATTTCAAGGATAGTCTGAACACCGGGAACATTAATGCTGGCCGCAACAGCGTGAGCGGTGATTTCATTTTTTATAACATCAGCTCCCACCAGTGTTCCCGCTAACTGTCTACCGCTTCCGGTGGTTCCTACTCCCAGAACTTCATATTCGTATTGTGCCTGTTGGGTAAGTAATTTTAACCCCTGCTGTACCGCAATTACAGGTTTACCTGCGGTTCTCAGCATTACACTATCTATATACTCGCCGGTTTCAGAAACAACAGCTATTTTTGTTGTTACTGAACCTACATCTATACCTAGAAAAGATTTCTTTTTCATGTTCTACCTCAAAAATTTTTAAGCCCGAATCAATATAGTTTAAAGTATTCATTTAACTGCTAAAACATAGTATAAAAGCCTGTAAAAATTTGGCTACTTAATTCTATGTTAAAAATAAATCCAAGTAAACATTTCTTATTAATTGCTTAATCAAATTTACCATGAAAACCTCATTGTAAATTACCAGAGTAAGGCTAAGCCGGTTGGAGTTTATAATAAACCCAATAAGCTGTCAGCCCGGTTCCCACAATAAAAAAGACCGGCAATGCCGATCTGGATAAACAGCTTATGAGTGAGAGTGGAATATACAATTGCTACTATAAGCCGATAAACATTAGTGGAAATTACCCTGTCGTATAATTTCCAAGTATTATTTTTAAAAACTTTTTAATATAAAACTACTAACTCTATTAAACAAAAGAGGCGGAAAATTTTACAAATGAAACCACCTGTTGTATGTATAATCGGCAGTTGCTTGCTAATATGGCCTTAAAAGAGATTTTTCATTTTATAAAAGATATAAAACTCGAATTGCTAATTGCATAGTCATATCCTGGCTTTTGGCTAATTAGCAATTCGAGTTATAAATTATCAAATAATTGATTTTAATCAATCATTTTGCTGGTTCAACTTTTCAGGTCGTAAAAAATTCTGGTCCTGAGGGTCTTCCTTAAATTTAAAGTAAGCCCAGCTTAATCCACCAAGAAATATGCCTGGAGCTATAAATCCGAACCATCCCAATGCTCCGGGTATAGTGGCTAATAATTGCTTCTCTCTTACTTCTTTTATAAATTCTTTATCATTTTCAGCGTTAAGATTATATTCTTTAGCTATTTCATCATCTTTCATTAACGCAAAATAGATTGAGGCAAGCGGCCCGGCGAAAGCTGACCAGCCTGCTGAGGTTACTTTAGCATTATGTATTATTTCATTCTTTTGTTCCTGGGAAATTGCATTGCTCTTAAAAGAGGGTTGAAAATGGTCTCTCCTATTGCACTGTTGTAAGCCTATTTCGTTAATTTTTTTTCCAAAAGCAGGGCTCACTCTTTGATTATTTGAAATCGCTAATTCCTGAGCAATTGAACTTACCATATTAAGCTCCCTTTATTTTTTATCTATTAAATTGCGTTTATATATAGGTAAAACCCTGTAAATAAAAAAATTTGTCTTTTTGTTTTAATTTTCTTTATTTTTATTTACAATTTACATGGCAGAAGCCGGAAAGGTAAAAGAAAATGACGGAACAGCAACAGCAGGTAAATTATAAAGATACGCTAAACCTCCCGCAGACAAGTTTCTCCATGAAGGCAAACGCTGCGGTAAAGGAAGTTGAGATCGAAAAATTCTGGGAAGAAAATAAAATCTACGAAAAAAGCATCTCTCAAAGGAATAAAGAAAATAAATTCATCCTTCACGACGGACCTCCTTATCTGAGTTCGGACAAAATCCATATAGGGACTGCTTTAAACAAAATTTTGAAAGATATTATCACAAAATATAAAGCCCAAAGGGGATTTTATGCTCCGTATGTCCCGGGATACGACGGACATGGGCTTCCCATAGAAAATGCCGTTGTAAAAACTATTAAAGGCGGAAAAGAAACCCTGACGCCAACGGAATTAAGACAAAAAAGCCGGGAATTTGCCCTCAAGAACCTCAAAGGCCAGGAAGACAATTTCAAAAGGCTTGGAGTGTGGGGAAATTGGGAACACCCTTACATAACCATCGCTCCGGAATTTGAAGCGCAGCAAGTGAGAGTGTTCGGTGAAATTTACGAGAAAGGCTATATTTATAAAGGATTAAAACCCGTATACTGGTGTGCAGACTGCGAAACAGCACTTGCAGAAGCTGAAGTTGAGTATGCAGATCATAAATCCCCGAGTGTTTACGTGAAATTCCCCGTAAAAACCGAAGATAAGCAAAAAGCGTATGAAGCAGGCGGAGTAAACAACGATAAGCCGCTTAATATGGTTATCTGGACGACCACTCCCTGGACGCTTCCAGCTAACCTGGCCATTGCAGTCCATCCGCAGTTTGAATATTTTTATGTGGAAAAAGACGGCGAGGTTTATATTCTTGCAAAAGAGCTTCTGGAAAGCGTTGTAAATGATATAGGATGGGAAGAAGGCTCTTACGGTATAATTGGAAATACAACGGGTGATAAACTTGAATATATAAAGGCCCAGCACCCGTTTATAAACAGGGATAGCCTTGTAATCCTTGGAGAACACGTTACAACTGAGGCAGGAACAGGCGCAGTGCATACTGCACCGGGACATGGAGTCGAAGACTACGAAGTAGCTAATAAATACAAACTTGAAGTGCTTTCCCCATTAAACGGCAAAGGGATTTTCACGAACGACGCCGGTAAATTCGCAGGTTTACGGTATAACAAGGCAAATCAGGCAATAGTAGAAGAACTGCAATCAAAGGGTTTCCTGCTGGGAATGCAGGAAATTTCTCATAGCTACCCGCATTGCTGGAGATGTAAAAGACCTGTTATATACAGAGCAACCGAACAATGGTTTGTAAGCGTCGAAGCTTTCCGTGATAAAACTTTAAAAGCCATTGATGAGGTTCAATGGATTCCGGCAGGCGGAAGACAGAGGATTTACAATATGGTAGAATCCCGCTCAGACTGGTGTATAAGCAGGCAAAGAATCTGGGGTGTTCCGATTCCCGTTTTCTACTGCGATGACTGCGATAAATCAATAATAACCCCTCAAACAATCAATCATATCGCAGAAATATTTGAAAAAGAATCGTCTGACGCCTGGACAAAATATTCTGAAAAACAGCTTCTGCCGGAAGGTTTCACTTGCCCATTCTGTGCAAGTTCAAACATAAGAAAAGAAAATGACATAATGGATGTATGGTTTGACAGTGGGGTAACCCATTCAGCTGTTGTAGAAGCCAGAAAAGATGAACTGGGAGAACTTCCCGTGGAAATGTACCTGGAAGGTTCAGACCAGCACAGGGGATGGTTCCAGTCGTCATTGCTTACCAGCGTTGCAATTAACGAAAAAGCGCCTTATAAAGCTGTATTAACCCATGGCTTCGTGCTTGACGCGCAGGGACGTAAAATGAGCAAGAGCATGGGAAATGTTATTGAACCTCAAAAAATCATCAATCAATATGGTGCGGACATACTAAGGTTCTGGGCGGCAAGCGTGGATTATAGAAACGACGTGCGAATCAGCGATAACATAGTCAAGCAGCTTGTTGAAGTTTACAGAAAGGTTAGAAACAGCGCAAGATTCCTGCTTGGCAATCTCTATGACTTCGACCCCGCAAAGCATAGTGTAGAACACAGCCAGCTTAACGAAATTGATCAATATGCCCTTCATAAGCTTCAGGTACTTGTTGAGAAAGTCACACAGGCGTTTGAAAACTATGAATTCTACAAATATTACCAGCTTATACAGAATTTTGCGGCGGTTGACCTTAGCTCACTTTATTTTGACATCGTTAAGGATCGTCTTTACACAGCAGGCAAAGACTCCCGGACAAGACGTTCAAGCCAGACCGTGCTTTATGAAATTCTCCAGGCAATAACAAAATTGCTTGTACCTGTAACTCCACACCTTGCGGAAGATATCTGGCAGCATCTCCCGCCCGGCCAGGAGCGTAACCCGGAAAGTATACTCCTTTCTGACTGGCCAAAAGTTAACGAGGAATTTAAGAACCAGCAACTGAACGATAAGTGGGATAAAATAATCGAGCTAAGAGAGCTCGTAACCCGGGCAATTGAACCGGCAAGAGCGGAAAAGAAAATCGGCAGCTCACTTGAAACCGCTATTTACGTAAAAATTGCCGATGAATACCTTAAAACATTAATAAAGTCAGTAGAAGACGAGCTAAAAAATGTGTTTATCACTTCGCAGGCTTTTGTTTTGGAAAGTGAGCAGACTCCCGACAATTTACTTAATGTAATTGAAGAAGAAAGCTATACAATATATGTAGGCCCTGCACGGGGAGAAAAATGCCCCCGCTGTTGGAAATTTAACAAAAAACCCGATAAAGATATCTGTTTTGATTGCTCAAATGCCCTTTTATAGTAAATTTAATAAGCGAAAACGAACAGAAAGTGCAAGATGGGCTTTGCCCATCTGAAATTCATTTAATGCGGGAATGAGTTCCAACCTGCAGAACCTTCGAGGAGCAGGTGTTTCGGCTCTTCAACCCCGTTCTTGCAAGCGAGCCTTTAATACAGTAATATTTTTGAAAAATTTTATATGAAAACTTTTTATTTAGTCATCTTAAGAGCTTTAAGCAATTGATATCCAGGTTTAATCAAAACTAACTCTGCCTCTTATCCAGTCTTCACCCCTGTTATCCCGATCACTTGCAACTTTTACGTATGTATTAGTTTCTGTATTGTGATAAGTAAGACTATGGCTTGAATCCCTGGATTGCTCACTTTCTGGAAGGCATACTTCTTCCCATTGGTGCGCGCATCCGGCAAGGTAAATATTATCGTCACCGCCTACGTTATATATAGAGACTTCATTGCTCTCTCCTCCTATATGGAAAGAATTCGCGTCCTGGTCTCCAACAAACTCAACCCTGTTATCAGAGCCGAAAACGGAATGGTTATTTGCGCCATCAGTGTCTTCAACAAGTAATCTCTGACCGCTTCCATTTATATTAACCGAGCCGGAAACAGCATTATCTGCTACTGCTTCAAAATCATTCAGATACTCTACAGGTCCATTGTCCACCGGAGGCGGTTCCGGATAAGGTCCTACCGGAAGTGGCGGAAGTGGCGGATTACCTGGTCCGTCAGGATAAAATGGTGGTCTGAACGAACCGAAAATAAATGGTAAAATCATGGCTAAAAGCCCGGAACTATCGAAATTAAAAAAGTTATTTTGCTGAAATCCGTAGTTTGGAAAATATGTATTCTGGAAAATACTATTGTTCGAGTAATTATCCTTAAATGTGGTTGATTCGTTAATTTCTCCAATAAAACTTGGATAGCCCTGCAATGATAATGCTGGTAAACTCATTTTTCTCCTCCTATAAACACCTTTAAATGTGTTTATATAACTTACACTACACTCTTTATTCTCACTTAATTAAATAAAAACAAACAACTCTAATAAATTGCTTTTTTGCATAAGTTTTGTTTTTTTATATAAACAAAACTTAACATTTTAAGAAAATATCAAAATTGCGTAATGATTGTTTTGTACAGGATTTATGGGATTAAGCACTCATTTTTTAACCAGGGTTACATACCTGTCATGTTCATACTCAATAAAAGAACTCTTAAAAATCCCCTTTTTTGAATAGTTCAGGTTTAATTGATTAATAAGATCTTCCTGGGTTAAATATTCGTTTTCATCCTGGTTTACAATGAGCATATGTCCCCCAAAATCAAGCAGGCCTGCCGCATGTTTGAGCATTTCAAGAGGTTTAAAAACGTTTAAGGGCAATCCCCATTCCAGAAGCGGATTTTCAGTTACGAACGGGAAAAGCCAGATTATATAATCATATTTTTCATGGTGGTTAAGTAAATCTTGCGGGATATACCTGCAATTTTTAAGCTCCCTTGTGTAATACAGCGCGTAATCCCGGCGTGTATAAAAATTTGAATAAACCCGAAAAGCGTCTATTTCCAGGCCATCAAGCCAGACTTCCTTCTCAAGGCTTTCGTATTTAAAAAAATTGTATTCACCTGCCGCATAAAACCAGTTTTTTGAGCCTATATCAAGGATTTTAGGACTGTTTCGGTCAACCGTAATATAGTTGTTTAAAAGTTCAATAATAGCAAGGTTCTCAAGATAATTTCGCCGTGAGGAATTATTTTTTAAACGCTCAAGACCGTACTTTTGCAAAAATAATTTTTCTTTTTCCCTTGCCGCAATTTTATTTTCAACAGGTAAGCCGTCAAAAAGCTTTTCTTTCGGCTCGTTTTTCCCTGTATATTTTCTGGAAAACCTTATATTTTTTCTTAAAAAGAAATCTATTTTATTTCGCAGGTTTTTTATAAATTTTAAGGAATTTTGAAAAAATGTAATTAGCAATTCGAGTTCTCTTAAGTAATTAACTTGAATGGAGTACTTGTTTGACAAAAAAAGAACATGTAAGCGTGAATTAATTTACTCGTCATCAAATTTTAATAGTTCCCAGGCTTCAACATTAAGAGCCCCGGCAATTTTCGCAATCTTTTCAATACCCGTAGAAACCCGGGCTCTTTCAATTCTACTCATATAACTTCTATCTATACCGGCTTTAGAAGCAAGTACTTCCTGAGAAAGTCCTTTCTTTTCCCTTAAATTTATTATTTTATTTGCAAGTCGTTCTTTTATATTACTATCCATAAATAAAATTTATGGTATTATAGGATTAAAATCCACGGCTTTTAATCCTACGGCATAAAAGCATCAAATAAGCTAAAAATAAAACTTAAAAGGAGAAAAAATGAAACAAAAAAATTTTGTTTCGTGATTCGAGTTTTTTAACTCTTATCGCTAATAAACCTGAATTGCTAATTACATTTTTTCAAAATTCCTTAAAATACCCACCCAGCCCACCCTGGAGGTGGGCGGCGGCGAAGCCGCCGCCTCTTTTTTATAAATTTTAAGGAGTTTTGAGTCAGTCATATTAAGCCTTTCAATTACTTAGCAATTCGAGTAATATTAACGGAACTATAAGAAAAAGATAGCAATAGAGCGAATTTTCAAGAAATTTTCATATCAGTACAAAAATATTAAGAATTTAAACAAATTTATATCTTTTTTAAAAAACTGCTAAAATTTGTAAAATATTAACTACTTTCAGGGAATACCTTTATAAATGTTGAAAAATAGACAATTTAAAGGGCTTGCAAGGCAATATATAGATAAATACAAGCCAAACCTGAGCGGACTTAATGTCCTGGCCCCCATGATTGAGCAGGAACCGCTGCTTTTAGGAGTCCTTGCAGGAATGGCCGGGGCAAATAATATTTATGTTTACGACCCCCAACTTAATATTAACCGGGACTCAGCCTTGGAAGAATACGGGTTTAGCCTAAAATTTACAGGAAG
Organism: Candidatus Gastranaerophilales bacterium; assembly: GCA_028281965.1. Classification (GTDB taxonomy): domain Bacteria; phylum Cyanobacteriota; class Vampirovibrionia; order Gastranaerophilales; family UBA9971; genus JANQEB01. The sequence continues at coordinate 3,082 of JANQIY010000391.1, read as the reverse complement.
TGTCTCGCCTGAGCTTTTATCCGGTCTGAATATTATCCTGAAAAATTCTCAAATACCTCTTCAAGGGGAAAAAATGGGTTGCTATGCAAAAAAAAGCTCTGTTATAAGCATGTTTCCCGAAAATATGGAATTTACCAACCCTCAAAACATTGATCCGGAGACTTTGCAAAGAAAAGACATTTCTATTATAGGACTCGACTCGCAGGATACCAGGCTTGCCATGTACCAGAGGTTTTCCCATATAATAATGAAAAAATGTTATAACCTTGGAATTGATATTTTTAAATCTAAAATACTCCTGGTTGGACATGGTGATTTTCTGAGCTGCGCCCTGAGCTTACTAAAATCTGTCGGAGCTGTTGTATACACTTATAATACAAATACAAGCGCCGACCAGTCTTATGTTTTAAAACATTTAAAAGACCTGGATCTAATTATAGCAATGGATTATCCGCTAACGGGCAGGCAAATTATCGGAAGCGCAGGTGTAATTTCCATTAGCGATATAGTAGATTCCTGTCCGTTTGTAAAAGTTCTTCATATTAGCGGAAAAATCGAGACCGGCTCCTTAAAATTTGGCAATATAAAGTACCTGCCGGAAAACCCTGACCAGCAGGGGTTAAACCTGAATATGAACGAACTGGGAGAGCGGGGAATTGTAGAACTTGCAACATTAAGTTTAAAAATTGCCGAGGATTTCTTAAAATCAGGAAAAACCTCTTTAACTTCAGGAGAATCTGTAGTAACATACAAACTATTGAATAACACATCGTCGTTGTTATTGGGAGGAAAAATCCAGCTTGGAGGGAGTGGAAATTAAAGTATGTTGTTTTTCATTGATATATTTGTTTTTTGCTTTACTTTAGCATTACTGCTTATAGGAATTACAAATATAACGGCTTACCTGACAGGCTGCTAGGGCTTTGGGATGGCAGAGGATTTTTACCAGGTCGATGCTTTTACGGATAAGCCCTTTTACGGAAATCCTGCCGCTGTTGTAATTTTGGACAAAGCAGCCGACGAGGCGTGGATGAGAAAAGTTGCGGAGGAAATGAACCTTTCAGAGACAGCTTTTCTTCATAAAGTTGGTACTGATGAGTTTATTTTGCGGTGGTTTACCCCGCTTGAGGAGGTTGATCTCTGTGGGCATGCCACTTTAGCTTCCGCCCACATCCTTTGGGAAAAAGCAGTGGTAAACGGGCTTGCTGATATAAAATTTAACACCGGAAGCGGTCAGCTTGTATGCAGAAAAAGTTCCAATGGGTTGATAAAAATGGATTTCCCCCGGGAAGAAGCGGAGAAATCCGAGGTTCCGGAGGCAATTTATATAGGATTGGGCGTTAAACTGCTGTTTACAGGCAAAAATCGCATGGATTACCTTGTAGAAGTTGAATCTGAAGAAATTTTAAGAAACCTTAATCCTGATTTTACCGCGTTAAGAAAACTTGATTCCCGTGGAGTGATCGTAACCGCCCGTTCGGAAAACAAAGACTTTGACTTTGTTTCCCGGTTTTTTGCGCCGGCGGTAGGTATATACGAAGACCCGGTAACAGGTTCGGCTCACTGCTGCCTTGCTCCTTATTGGGCAAAAAAACTTGGGAAAACTTCTTTTAAAGCTTTGCAGGTTTCAAAACGCCGGGGCATTCTTGAAATAGAGCTGGTTGATGACAGGGTAAACATTAAAGGACGGGCAATAACTGTCTTTAAAGGTACTATTTTATTTTAACCTGTATCTTCTTTGAGTTTCAGGGCAAAATAAAGTTATTTTAGAGGTGTCTATTGATAATTTCACCGGCTCGGATGTGTTTATCTCTGTTTCTGTAGGAGTTTTAGCGATGATTTTTTTATTACCCACCGTAAAATGTACCAATTTTTCACTTCCCAGCGTTTCTATAAGCTCCGGGGTAATTTGCAGGGCATTTTCATCGGCATGGTTTAATAAAAAGTGTTCCGGCCTGATTCCCAGGATCAATTTTTTCTCTAAAAGCGAATTATTTTCAATTATTTTCTGAATATTTTCTTCAAGTTCCAGAATATTATGTTCAAGTTTTATTTTTTTATCCCGGGTAATTTCCACACCAAGGAAGTTCATTGGCGGGGATCCTATAAACCCGGCTACAAAGATATTTTCAGGATAAAGATAAACTTCCTCCGGAGTTCCTACCTGCTGAATCACGCCTTTATCCAGAATTACAATCCTGTCACCCATTGTCATAGCTTCCACCTGGTCATGGGTTACGTAAATAAACGTAGTTTTTAGTTTTTTATGGAGTTTTTTAATCTCAAACCTTGTCTGAACCCGAAGTTTAGCGTCCAGGTTGGATAAAGGTTCATCCATCAGAAAAACTTCAGGCTCTCTTACAATAGCCCTTCCCAGGGCAACCCTCTGCCTTTGCCCGCCGGAAAGCTGTTTGGGCTTCCTGCCAAGATATTCGCCAAGATCGAGGATTTCTGCGGCTTCTTTTACACGGGCATCAATAAAATCTTTTTTAAATTTGCGCATTTTCAGCCCGAACGCCATATTGTCATATACGCTCATATGCGGGTACAGCGCATAATTCTGGAATACCATAGCAATATCGCGGTCTTTGGGATGGACCGTATTTACTTTTTTCTCTCCTATAAAGAGTTCCCCGCCTGTTATATCCTCAAGACCGGCTATCATTCTTAAGATAGTCGACTTTCCGCAGCCTGAAGGCCCGACCAATACCAGAAATTCTCCATCATAAACTTCAAGGTCAAGGCCCTCAATTACTTTTGTCTTTTTATCAAATACCTTGGTTATATTTTTTAAATTTAATTCCGCCATTTTTAACCGATAAATTATATCCAGAATAATTTTACCACGTATCAATCATACAAACCCATGATTAACTCCAATCACGAAATAGGAAATCCCTTGATACGACTGATTCGAAATTCCTTAAAATTTATAGAAATAGCTAACCCGTCATTGGGGTTAATTAACTCGAATCTCTAAATAACTCGAGTTGCTAATTGCATGTATGCAACATTTGCCAAAACCCACCCACAGCCACCCTAAAGGAGGAAAAGAGGCTCCGCCGCGAAATGCGGACAGCGC
>JANQIY010000390.1 GCA_028281965.1 Candidatus Gastranaerophilales bacterium | reverse complement strand
GCCGTAATGCAGTTATATCATGACTTATCATGATTCAAACCCCTGAATTCATGGCCTATTCATGCTTTTGCATGTTTAAAATTCTAAAACTTACATATATAGATAATATACGGGCATCTAATGATATTATTTTGCATTGTACTTAATACCTATTTCAACATTTGGGTAGGAGTTCAGGCTATTTCCCAAAATAATTTAACAGATTATAATTTAAGTTTAAATGGAGAAATATAATGATAAAAGTAGTAACCGGCGAGCAAATGAAGAAAATTGACCAGCATGCAATAAGAGAACTGGGAATTCCGGGGATACTGCTTATGGAAAATGCGGGCCGGGCAGTATCAGATAAGGTAATGGAAATTATAAAGGATGATGATAAAAGCGTTTTGCTGGTATGCGGAAAAGGCAATAACGGAGGAGATGGCTTTGTAGCAGCAAGGCACCTGGTCGAAAATCAGGTACAGACAGCTGTTATTTCATTGTACAGGCCTGGTGACTTATCCGGAGATGCTTTATTAAACCACAATATTCTGGAAAATTTTACTGAAATCATTTATTTTGAGGATATAGACATTGATAAATTTCAGAAACTTATCTCTGTATCTGATGTTGTAGTTGATGCTGTTTTGGGAACAGGCTTGAACTCTAAAATACAGGGATTTTTAGAAGATATAATCAGCTCTATAAACGAATATGCCGAAGGCGAAGTTATAGCGGTTGATATTCCCTCAGGGGTCAGTGCTGATACTGCTGAGGTCCTTGGTTGTGCGATTATTGCCGATTATACGGTAAGTTTTCATGCTCCTAAAGTCGGGAACCTGCTCTATCCCGGCACGGATTTTTGCGGGGAGTTATCGGTTAAACCTATTGGTATTCCCGAATTTTTCAATAATGAAAAAGATATCAATATTCATCTTATAACCGGTCATTATGCTCATATTACCCTTCCGTTGCGACATGAAGACAGCCATAAGGGTACTTTTGGAAAGGTATTTAACATATCCGGCAGTTTTAGTATGACAGGAGCGCCGTACATGTGTGCAATGTCCTCGCTGCTGGTTGGTGCTGGATATTCAATACTTGCAGCTCCCAAATCCGCTGTTATTTCAGTGGCATCAAAAGCTTCCGAGCTTGTTTATGTGCCTCTTGAAGAAACGCCAGGCGGCGTAATTACTGCAGGCTCTGTATCTGTAGCCCTCGATAAAAGCGCAGGCAGCGATGTAATTCTTATAGGGCCGGGATTAACCACTGAAGAACCTGCTGTAAGCTTTGTTACTGAATTTATTTCCCAGGTAATAAACAGGGGAGATGCTGTCCTGCTTGACGGCGATGCTTTAAATGCCATGGCACTCTGGGAAAACAAGGTATTTCCGCTTAAATCTGTTATAACTCCTCACCCAAAGGAGCTTTCCAGGTTAATTGGGGTTTCCGTTGAGGAAATTCTAAAGGATAAAATAAACTCGGCAAGAGAAGCTGCCAGACAACTTAATACTATTGTGGTTTTAAAAGGGGCAAATACTGTTATAGCTGAACCTGACGGAAATATATACATTAATGTCACCGGAAATTCCGGACTTGCCTCGGCAGGAAGCGGAGACGTACTCTCGGGGATTATCGCAGGCTTTATTGCGCAGGGTTTAGATATTAAAGATGCCGCTATTCTGGGTGTCTATCTTCATGGACTGGCAGCAAACATTTCCGTTAAGGACATGAATGAGTATTCGCTCACCGCAACGTCTCTTATGGATTATATACCGGAGGCTATAAACCGGATAATAAATGAAACAGATTTATTTTAAAAAGAAGTAAAGCCCCCTGTTAAGGGAGCTTTACTTGCTTTATAAGACTACCAGTCTACTATGAACCTATTTTAAAGTCTTTCTTAGCATGGTCATCTGCGATTTTCTTCATTGATTCTTGTTCAGTCTTCACTGCTTCGAGTTCGGTTTCAAATTTCTTTTGTTTTGCGTCTAATTCTTTTTCAAGAGTTTGAAGTCTTTTTAATTCTACTTCA
>JANQIY010000388.1 GCA_028281965.1 Candidatus Gastranaerophilales bacterium | reverse complement strand
CTCGCTTCCCTCCCTTCGGTCGGTCGCTCGACCGAAAAAATTTAATAAGGAATATTTTTGAAAATTTTACATAAGAATTTTTTGTTTCTTCCTTATTTTAAGAAGTTTATAAACCTGCAGGGTGCAAGCAAGCCATTTTAAGGACAGCGAAAAAAAATCTTCGGCGGCGGTGGCTAAGAATTTTTGTAGTCTGCTTCATGCTGAAAAATATTTGGGTATTTTTCAGCTATCCTTAATAAGAAATACCCACGGAGGGATTCGAACCCCCGACATTATCCTTAGGAGGGATACGTTCTATCCTGCTGAACTACGTGGGCATAGTTTTTGAATTATATAAACGTTTACCTAAAACTTTATAATGCTTCAATTAAATAATCAACTCCAATGATGAGTCAGGCGGTCTTAAAAAATAAACGTATAATCAAAAATTTATAAACGCCGCATGTCATTTGCAATAACGCCAGAGAATTGTTAAGAACTTTCAGACCCCCTCTTAGAATTTTTTGATCATTTGTCATCTTTTATTAGACAACTGGCTTATATAAAAAATATTTTATTTTTTTTAGTATTTAGCTGTAAATAAAAAAAGTAAGGAAAAAAGAAAGGTTGAAAAAAATGCTAAGCAAAATAAAACTATTTACTGTAATTTTCTCTGTAATTGCCTTATCAATTGGTTTTAATGCTAAAAGCCGGGCTGCTGAGGTTAAAATAGCCCTGGTTGATATGGTTCAGATAGTAAAAAATTATGACCAGGCAAAAAAAGCCCAGATTGACCTGCAAATTAACCAGAAAAAACTGAATGAAATGATCGTAGAAGCAAGAGAAGAAGTAAGAAAAATAAAAGAAGAAAAAGCTAAAGAAGCCAAAGAAAAAGTGCTTTCGGAGAAAATACTCACAAAAAGCAAGACATATAGAGAGCAATTTTCCAAGGAATGGCAAAAAGTCCAGACAGATATTTTATTAACTATAAAAAAAGTTGCAGATAATGGGAAATATGACCTTGTAATGGATAAACAAAATGTTATTGCCGGAGGAAAAGACATAACCAGGGAGGTCTTGGCTGAATTAGAGAAATAATCTTTACTACCTTTAATAAACCACATAAAAACAGCCTTTTAAATAAGGCTGTTTTTCAATATCTGACAAGTGCGCCGATGCCTTCGAATTTTTCCAGTTTATCAGCCGCTTCGCCTTTGACAATTTCCACTCTGCCGTTGTTTTTAATAGCAAGCCGGATTAACTCCTCCACAATGTCAGTTTCCCTGGAACCGCCGTTACACTCCCTGCAACCCGGTTGGTGCTGGTCTTTTGATATATACAAACACCCGCCGCATTTCCAACCCTGATACGTTTTATAACCGGGAATCACAATAGTATCAACCCGGCCTTCCTCAATAAGCCTTATAGTATCTTGCATTCCCAGGGATGATTTTGTTGGGGAAATTTTTACGATTTCTTCCACTTTCTTAATTTCTTTACGGGTTTCACTTTCTGCAAGTTCAGAAATAATTTTTTCAAGAACCCCGCCGGTACTTTCTCTCATGTCCATTGGCGTTATGCTGGTAATACGTGATTTAACCCTTTTAGGAAGAATTTTTTCCAGGTTTTTAATTTCATCATGTTGCCCCATAAGAATAAAATTCTCATAAGTGTTATTATCCAGCATTTCAGCCGCGAATTTTGCCACTTCCTTATAATGAATTTGGGCCTGGTTACCTATATGCCTTTGATATCTTAACTGGGCCCAGCCTCCCTGTTTATGAAACCTGTGGACTTCATGTTCCATGTCCATTTCAGAGATGACGAACCCGCCGAGCTTTACGCTGAAAATCCTTGCCATTTGCTTGTCAGTCATAATCACAAGAGAGCTTTCGCTTTCTTCAAAATGACATGCAAGCTGTTTTAAATGAGGAATGGAGTTAACCGCAAAGCTGTTTTCAAATGGCGCAATGGAGTGGAAAACCTCGAAAATCCCGAGCTTATCACAGGCGAATACCGCAATCCCATGGGCTTTTGACGCCAGGTTATTTTCGAGAAAGTACCTTATTTTTTCAGCGTCATTTCTAAGGCTGGTAAGGTGTTCCCTTTTATCTTCCCGCTCAAATTGCTTTTCAGCTTCCTGAAAAGAATTTTTTATAAAAATCCTGTTTTTTTCATTTTGGCCTAAAAATTCATGGGCATTTACATGTAAATACAGGCTTATAAAAGGAAAATCCGTTTCCTGGAGGTCTGATAAATATCTGAGTTTTTTATGCGGCATTAGCTAAAATTCTTCAAATAAATTCAAGGATGACACATATTGTTAACTGCCTATCTATAATACATTTTGATTTTAGGGTTTTCATTCTACTTCGAGGTAATACAAAATTACTCTAATTATCCTTTTTTTGTATATTAAGCAGGTGTAAGCTATAATAGGAAAAATTTAAAAGGAGAATGTATTATGGAAGAAAAGCTGATTATCGCAAAAAAGTTTTTGTATAAGTACTTTTTAATTGGATTTCTGTTATTTCTTATTTCTGTGGTGAGCTATATTTTCATCAAGGACTTTGCTGCAGAGCTCGCTCAAAGCTGGTATGGAATTGACCCGCAGTTTTATTATAACGTGATATTTATATTTCTCGGTTTAATAAAGATGTTTCTGGTCTTTTTAGTACTGGCCCCTGCTTTAGCCCTGCATTGGCTGGTTAAATGCTGTTTGAAAAAATAAATTCATTTCCGCATAAAAAACCCCACCTTTGGCGAATGAAGGTATAATACCCGGGTGGCTATACTGTTTTGTGGATAAATAGCAAAAGAGGTAGAGACCATGAATAAAGACCTTTTTATCAAAAAAGTTATGGAATATGCGGATATCAAAGATAAAGAATCTGCGGAAAGAGGTGTTCAGATAATATTCAGTCTTTTAAGCCACAGGCTTACAGAGCAGGAACAGTCAGATGTTGCGGCCCAGCTGCCTGTTGAGCTTAAAAGGATGTGGAATAACCGGGTATGGGCGCCGAATTTCTTCAGGTTATCCGGGAAACGCCTGAAATACAGGCATAAAATTGAGCTAATGAGCCTGGTTGATAACGAAATCAAGAGGGAAGGACTTCCGCTTCATGCAGAATCCCTGACTATGGCAGTATTTCATGTACTCAAGGAACTGATAAGTACAGGCGAAAGCGATGAAATAGCCATGATGCTTCCCGGGGAAATCAGAGAATTTTATAAAGCCGCATAAAAAACACCCCGGTAAAACTACCGGGGATGTTTTTTTATTGCTTAACTTAAATATTGCTTAACTTAAAAGTCCTCTTTTTTCCCTATAATGAGCCATTTCTGCATTATTAGCTATTCGTCTCGCCTCCATTCTGGCTAATTGTAAGTCAAGAGATGATTGACTTCCACCACCAGTTGCTCCCTGGGGTTGAGAAGATACGAGAACTACAGGTGGTGGAGTGTCGCTGGAAAATATATCTGCGGTATCTGCTACTGCTTCACCAGCTAGGAATCCAACCCCTGCTGTTCTTGCTGTTGTCATGAATTGAGATGGTGGTTTAGTTGTTGCAGCAGGTTTTTCTCCTCTTAACCATCCGGAGACTCTGTCTAGACTATTTGCGGCTTGATTACCAGCGGTGCTAAGAAGACCCTGTCTTTCTGTATTTGTTACGCCAGTTGTTGTGCCTGTTGTACCTGGTCCGCCTTCGCCGGCTTGCGGCCTGGAGCTTCCTCTCACTCTGGAGGAAACATTTTCTAGTCCTAATGCAACTCGCTCTCTAAAGGTTATGCCTGTTGTACCTGGCCTGCGGAATATGTTGGTAGCGTCATCCCACAGGTTTAGGGCTGCAGCTTGACCTCTCAGACCAGGTGAAGCTTGAGCTAATGTAGCCGCCTCATCAGCTGAGAGGGAGGCAACTCTAAGATGGTCGCCTATTTTTGTACCTGGCCCCATAGTGTTAGCAAGCATTCCATTTGGATTAGCGCTGGTACGCACAGAAAGGACATTAGCCACGTCATCACCGGCTTGGCCTAACATGTATCTTGTATTCTCATAAATTCCACGAGGACCAAGTGTATCTTTAGTCCATGTAAGAACCGTCTGTCTAGTGCTCAGCTGTGCAGTTTCTCCGGCTTTAATACCAGCAGCAATAGCAGCTGCAGCAGCCTCATCAGTTACATTTACAGTCCCGGCCATAGCCCTCGCTGAAGCTGCGCTTGCGGCTTCAGCCATAGCTCTTCGTGTAGCTTCCATAACTTTAGCTCCGGTCTGGACACCAGCTTCAACAGCAGCATTTAACGCATCATCTGACACATTTAAAACGCCTTTTAAAGAGCTTGCTGCGCCTGCGCTTGCGGCTCTGGTTATAGATTCTACTGTTGCCCCAGGAAGTTTTGCAGCCTCGGTAGCAGCCTCGGTAGCAGTATTGATAGCAGCTGCCCTGGCTTCATAAGTTACAGTTTGCTTCGCAGATGTACCCATAGATCTTGTTACAGCTGCGGTTGCGGTTTCAGCAGCGGTTCTAATAGTCGCTTGAGTACCAGCTTCCAGAATAGCAGGTTTAGAATATCTCAATGAAGTTCCTGCTGAAGTTCCTGCTGTATTTAAAGAGTTCCTTATAGATGTTACAGCAGCTCTACTTGTAGTGCTAGCCATACTACCCAGAGATGTTGTTACGCTGGCTCCGCTGTCAGTTAATGCTTTAATTCCGGCTTGAGTAGCGCTGTTTACTGCACCAGGAGCCGTATTTGGAGTAGTTTTTATAGCGTTGGCTGCCGTTTCAGCTGCCGTTCTAGTTGCAGCTTGAGTAATCGTTTCAGCTGTAGCTCCTGGAACTCTTGCTGCTGTTTCAGCCGCAAGTCTTCCCGCTTCAGCCCCAGCATTGGTAGCAGATTGTATTATAGCATCATCTGTTACATTTGCAGCTCCAGCCGCAGATTTTGCCGCCGTTTCAGCTGTAGCTCTGGATTGCGCTATTGCGAGTGCTTTATTAGCAGAATGAGTTGCACTGGATGCGCCTGCTCCAAATCTCATACCAATTGCAGTTAATGCAAGATGCCCGAGTCCAGTTCCTATACCATGAGCGGCTTTTTCTGAACCATCGTAATCTCCTTTTGCAGCAAGTAAGGCTGACTTAATGCTGCTAGTAGCAATATTAAATAAGGCCATACCTCCAAAAACCACTCCAAGGCCTATTCCTAAAGTTCCAATAGATATACCGGTAAGAAGAGCAGCACCTACCATAAATGCGCCTACTTTGAGCATTGTTCCAGCGAATTCTGGAAAATTATTCCAGGCATGTTTTGCAATGTCAGCAACTGAGTCGTAGATACCTCCCAAAAGGTTTCCTGTCCACTCAAACAAAGAAAATTTTCCATCATTGGAAGCATCCTGCACTTCCTGAGTTTGTTGTGGCCCAGTAAAAACAGGTTGGCTTTGTCCTGGCGCTCTACCTGGATCTGGATAGTAGTATGTGCCGTGGCCTACCGGATTAATTGACATAAATAACCTCCCTTTCGGAATTTTTATTAATTCTTCCCAAATCTATTTCTTAACTATTTCGCAGATTAATTAAACAAGTTAAAAACCTGCAGGGTTTTTCAAAATTGTTTTTAGATATTTAACTCCAAACGCAAATCTTCCTTCCTGATCTATTTATTTCCTACCCATGAATCTTCCTTGTATTTATAAAAACGGATGAAATTCCAAAATTGCTTAATTTCTTATTTTTCTTTAAAACACGAAACATTTCTTAATATTTTTTAATTGAAAACTTAAAATTTAGGAAAATATTTATTTCGTAATTACGAAAAAGGATTATTAAGAGATGATTTTTGTATTATTATTGGGTTAAGCCTGTTTTAAAGTAATAACGACTATCAAAGGTATTAAGAAATAATGAAAAACATAGAAAAATATATTGACCAGACACTGCTTAAACAAGATGCGACAGGAAAGGACATTATCGATTTTTGTGAAGATGCTAAAAAATTTAATTTTTATGCGGTATGTGTACAGCCTTGCAGAGTTTTGGACGCTGTGGAATCCTTAAAGGACAGTGAGGTTAAAGTTGCGGCTGTAGTTGGATTCCCGTGCGGTTCTACATTTACAGAGGTTAAGACGTTGGAAGCAAAAATATGTCTTGACATTGGCGCAGATGAAATTGATATGGTAATTAACATCGGCGCTCTTAAAGAAAAAAACCCGGGACTTGTAAAGTCTGACATACGGGAAATTGCGCAGCTTACTAAAAAATACGGAGCTGTTTTAAAGGTAATTATTGAAACGGGACTTTTAACGGAGGAGGAAAAAGTCATTGCCTGCAAAACCGCAGTTGAAGCAGGGGCAGATTTTGTAAAAACATCAACGGGAATGACTAAAAACTCCGCGCCGGCAACGGCCGAAGATGTAAAACTTATGTTCGATACCGTTAATTATTCAGGGGTAAAAGTGAAAGCAAGCGGCGGAATCAGGGATTATGAGACCGCAAAAGCAATGTTGGATGCCGGAGCAGAAAGAATCGGCACAAGTTCAGGAGTAGAAATTGTTTTAAAGTCTGCTTCCAAAAGTATTGAATATTAATTTTTGTTTCATAACTTAAAAATTTTAATTACAGTGGAATATATAAACTTTAGAATCTATCCGGAAAATAATTTATAGACAGAACCGAGCAAGCACCTGTCATTGCGAGGAGCGAAGCGACGTGATAATCTGTCCGGTTAACATTACGGGCTTTCAGCCCATTTAGATAGATTACAATGTCGGGCAGAATAGCGTTTATATCAAATAACCGGGCTTATTTGCCTGCCCTCCTCTTAAGCCTTCTGTCAAGAATTAATTTTTTTATTTCCCGGATAGGCTCTTACATATGAAAATTTCTGTTATTCTTTTTCTGGCTGATAAAAAAAATTAATTTTTTAAAAAAAAGACTATCTAAATAAAATAATATGATTTATAATATTCTTTATAGTGTCTTATGAAAATAAAAACAAGTTAAGGGTTGTTAACTTAAAGACTTGTGTAATATTGAAAATTGTTTTATATTTTTTTTATTAAAGAAAATTTAATGTGAAAGTGGTTTATTTTTTAATAAGGAAGGAAAAAGTTTAATGAAAAGCAAAAAAGGGTTCACACTGGCAGAGGTTCTTGTTACGTTGGCTGTTATTGGTGTTGTAGCTGCGTTAACAATTCCGACAATTATCCAGAATTCACAGGAAAAACAGGCAAAAACATCTATTAAAAAAGCTTTATCTGTTACAAACCAAATTCTTTCATTGTCTATAGCAGAAAACGGCATTGGTGGCTCCAGCGTTAATAACAGCGCTGTACTTTATGATATTTTTAAAGATTATATGAAAGTAATGGTTGACGATTCAACTAATTATTCATTTACAACAGCAGATGGTATGGTTTACTCATTTTATAAAGTTAACGATGACATTGATATACCCTGCGGTAATCTTGATAATCCAAAGACTGCTGAATGTCTTATTGAAATAGATATAAACGGCAATAGCGGCAATGAGGTGCCTGGTACTACAGACAGTTACAATGATCTTTATTATCTCATTATCCAGAATAATGCTGTAGTCCCCGCAAATGGTCAAGGGGACTGGCAGCCATCAACTGTTGCCACTTTTAGAGCCGGTATATCAGGTTCATCAGTTCAGATTGATGACGTAACGCGTGAAGCTATCTTAAATTAATTATTATTTTCTAATTTCATAAAAAACTCCCTGTGTCTTCTCAGACAGGGAGTTTTTTACAGGATCATAAGAACAGCGGAAAAAATACTTGAGTATTTTTTCCGCTGTTCTTATGATTAAATCCTACCGAAAAAGCCCGCAATTTCTTTTTCCGGAACCGTATGGGCAACTTTTCTTCCGTGCGGGCATGTCCTGGGGTACCTGGTTTTTTTCCAATTAATTATCAACTCTTCCATTTGCCGTAAAGAAAGCCTTTCCCCGGCTTTGACCGATGCCCGGCATGCTGTTCTTATAAGCAATTCATCCTCAATTGTATCAGGGGAAGAACTCAGGGCGTCGAGGATATCCTGCAAGATTTTCCCGGGATCTTTTTGAGCGACTATACTAGGAACACGCTTGAATTTCAGGGTTAAATCACCTGCATTAATGCTAGCTGAGCTGTCATTTAAATTTGCAAACTCAAATTCATAACCATACCTTGCAAGCAACGCGGAATTCTCCTTAACCAGCGAAACCTGCTCAGCTTCAAGTGTTATAGGCTCTGAAATCAAAAGCATCTGCGAAGCGGAAGTTTTTTCATCCTTTAGTTTTTCATACAAAAACCTTTCATGGGCTATATGCTGATCAACTATCTGCAGTCCATCAGGGGTTTGAATAAGAATGTAAGTATTACTTAATTGCCCTATTATTTCCGGTTTTTCAACGGAGTTTTCTTCTAAGTTATCCAATTCCAGACAATTTTGCCTTGGTTGTTTAATATTGACTTCCCGGATATCTTCTTCGTCTATTTCATAGGGTTCTTCGGTTTTAACCGCCACCTGCCCGGAAAAAGCCGCAAAATCAACAACCGCCGAAGTTGTAAAAGATGGCGCCTCAGTTGCCTGGTATGTAATTTCTTCCTGTTTGTCTTCGGTGAATTGAAGCTTTGAAGAGCCCGTAACATCAAGAGCTGATTTAATTGCGGAATATACAAAATTAAAAATCAGGTTAGGGTTTGTGTATTTAACTTCTTTTTTTGCCGGATGTACATTTATATCAAGGTTTTTCCCGGGAATTGAGATATTCAGGAATAGGTAAGGATGCTTTCCGGATGGGACCATATCGCTATATGCGGTATCAATCGACTTTAAAAGGATTGGGCATTTAATTATCCTTCCGTTTATAAAGGTAAAAATCGCTTTTTTATTTGAACGCACAAAATCAGGATTACCGGCAAAGCCCGTTATTCTTAGTCCAAACTGCGGGTCTTCCTTATGGACTTCTGAAAACTCGTTTATTATGTTTTTAGAATAAATTTCGCCTATTGTTGTTGCCAGGTCGTTGCTTCCGGTGGTTTTTAAAATGGAATTCTTATTATTAATCAGGTTAAAAGCAATTCCCGGGTTTGCAAGCGCAATACCCTGAACAACTTCGGAAATTGCGGCAAGTTCTGCCTGCGCTTTTTTGAGAAATTTCATCCTTGCGGGAATGTTATAAAACAGGTCTGTAACCTCCATTATTGTGCCGTTTGCACAACCTGACCCGGAAACTGTAATCTCCGAGTTTTCGCATTCAACTTTGATTCCCGTTTCTGAATCAGCGGTCTTGGTTATGCAGGAAACTTTTGCTACAGAAATTATGCTTGCAAGCGCCTCTCCTCTAAATCCCATGGTGGAAATTGACCACAAATCTTTTTGTTCGCTAATTTTGCTGGTGGCATGCCTTGAAAACGCAAGGGTTACGTCGTCTTTGTCGATACCATGCCCGTTGTCCGCAACCCGGATATTCCTGCATCCGTTAGAAATTCCTATTTCTATCCTGTTTGCCCCGGCGTCAACCGAATTTTCTACAAGTTCCTTTACAACAGAGGCTGGCCGATCGATGACTTCGCCTGCGGCTATCTGGTTTATAAGGTTTTCAGTAAGCAGTTTTATTTTCTTCATAATTTTTCCTAAAAGAAATTTTTATAAAATTATAACCTGAATTGCTAATTGTATAACAGTAATGTTTTCTATTATTTAACTCCAATCACGAAATAGGAAATTCATTGATAAGACTGATTCGAAATTCCTTAAAACGCCCACCCGACCCGCCCTGAAGGTGGGCGGCGGCTTCACGAATGAGGCTGTGCTCCCGCTAACGCAGAGCCGCCGCCTCTTTTTTTTATAAATTTTAAGGAATTTCGGAAATATTTAATTCGTGATTCAGGTTATTTAACTCGAGTCGCGAATTAGCTTAAAAGCAATTATAATAAGGTTTTAAATTAAAATTTAAATTTTCAACATGAAGCAGACTACAAAAATTCTTAGCCACCCGGTACCGAAGAATTTTTTCCGCTGTCCTTATCACTACCATTTCCCGAATAAGCTTTAAAAAATTGGCCTGAAAACAGAGATTCCCAAATAAACTACCAGCAAAAACAGGAAAAGCGAAATTCCGCTGAGGACTGCCGTAATCTCGCATTTTCTCTTTTCCAGTGAAAATGCGCTGGTCCTGAGTTCTTTATATATGCTTCTAAAATCATTTTTTGATTTTGCCCTGAAATACTTGCCGCCGGTAATGTTTGCAATTTCCATAAGAGTTCCTTCATCAAGAGTGACAAGATACCCGCCCCGGACAAACGCCCCTTCATGACTGCCTATACCTATAGTAAAGATTTTAATTTTCTCGTTTTTAGCAATTTTTGCCGCGCTTAAGGGCAGCAGCCCCTGATTGCTTTCCCCGTCAGTCAAAAGGATTATCACAAGTGTATTATTTTCCTGCCGGTCTATAGAAAGAGTATTAACCGCCGCATCAATTGCAGAACCTATAGCTGTTCCGGGGTATAAATCAGTTATTTCCAGCTTTGACAGGGACGATATTACTTTATGTCGGTCTTCAGTTGGTGCTACAGCGACATAAGAGCTTCCGTAAAAATACTCAAGCCCTATTCTTATGCTATCAGGTGCTTTTTTAATAAACTCAACAGCAGTATCCCTTGCGGCTATAAGCCTGTTAGGCTCCATATCAGCCGCTTCCATGCTTATGGAAGTGTCAAAAGCCAGCATCAATTTTACCGGACTAACAGGCACCTCTATTGAAACATAAGGTCTTGCTGATGCCATAACCCCTGTTAATACAGCCATAACAAAAAGAATCACAAATGTTTTTCTTTTATAATCAGTTGTTTCACTGACCGCTTTTTCCAGAAGTTCAATCCTGCTGAATTTTGCAGCTTTTACACGTTTTTGTACGCTAAAGTATCTTTCATAATAGGCAAATAAAGGCAAAACTAATATTAGAACCAATGCCCACGGCCATTCAAAGCCAAATCCGTACAACTTTACCTCCTGGTTTTTTGGGTATAGCTTATCAAAACATCGGCAATATCCGAGTTAGTATAAATTTTAACAGGCTCAAGCTTTAAAACCGAGAAAAAATTGCTGAGTTTTTTATTTTCCTCATCAAGAAGCTCTTGATACCTTGTTGTTAACTCCGGGTTAGAGGTGTCAATTGTCAGGGTTCTTCCCGTTTCCGGGTCTTCCAGGTTGATATAACCCAATGCCGGAAGATTTTCCTCTACAGGGTCAATAATATGAACAATTCTTAATTCATTTCTCACCCCAAGCTCGCCAAGATGCTTTTTCCAGTTTGTTTCAGGCAATTTATCGTCTTCTGTGGAAAAAATAAAATCAGATACAAAAAACAGGGATTTTTTTCTGCCGATTATCCCTGACAGCCTTGAAAAATCAGCTTCGGAAGTCATTTTATCCCGTGGTTTGCAGCTGAGAATTTTTTTAACAATTTTATAAACCTGTTTTATTCCCTTTTCAGGCTTAATTATATCCTTTATTTTCCCGTCAAAAAGTACAGCTCCGATACGATCGCTTTTTTTAGACGCTAAATATCCTATTACAGCGGTAAATTTTACCATCATATCCTTTTTGGTGGTAAATTTAGAGCCAAAATCCATAGAAGAACTGACATCAAGCAGAAGCCAGACTGTATGATCCCTTTCTTCCTCATAAACCCGGACATACGTGGTTCCCATCCTGGCAGTTACATTCCAGTCAATGTTTCTGGTGTCGTCATTTATGGTATATTCCCTGATTTCTTTGAAATCCAGCCCATGTCCCTGGAAAAGAGAACGATAATCTCCATGAAGATGCCCTTCAACTTTTTTTACAGTTGAAAGCTCAATCTTTTGCAGGATTTTTTCTGCGAGTATAAAAGAATTTTCTACTTTTAAATTTTTTTTCATCAGGATTATATCAATTATGGAATAAGCTTTGGATTTTTTACTGGGTCTGTAAAAAGCCCTGCAGGTTTTACAAAAGACAGTCTCTAAGTGCTTTTCCGCATTTCCGGGTAAGGGGCTTCCGTGCAGGATAGGATTTTATCAATAATAAAGTCCTGGTTAACCCCCTGCGCTAAGGCTTCGTAACTCAGGATAACCCTGTGGCGCAGGCATTCTTTGACAACTGATTTTATATCCTCAGTTGTAACGTAAGACCTGCCTCTTATAAAAGCAATTGCTTTTGCAGCCTGCGTAATTGCCAGTGACCCGCGCGGGCTTGAACCATACTGTATAAACTGCTTTAAGCAGTCTAAACCGGTATTTTTAGCCGGATTCCTGGTTAAAGAGACCACTTCCACAAGGTAATGAATTAATTTTGGGTCAACATATACACTGCTTACAATTTTCCTGTAATTTAAGATAGCCTCACAATCCAACATAGGTGTAACTTCCGGAACTTTTCCGCCAATCATTCTTTCAACAACGGCGGTTTCCTCTTTTTCATCCGGGTAATCCACGATCACCTTAAACATAAACCTGTCAAGCTGTGCTTCCGGCAAATTATACGTCCCCTCGGTTTCTATAGGGTTTTGCGTCGCCATAACAAGAAACGGTTCCTTGAGCGGGAAACTTTCCCTTCCGATAGTAACCTGCTTTTCCTGCATGGCCTCAAGCAATGCACTCTGGACTTTTGCCGGCGCACGGTTGATTTCATCGGCAAGTACGAGGTTCGCAAAAATCGGGCCAAAGGATGTGGAAAAATCGCATTGATTCTGATTAAAAATTCTCGTACCGGTAAGGTCAGCCGGCAATAAGTCCGGTGTAAACTGGATCCTTCTGAATTCCGCATTAATTATTTTTGAAATTGTCCTTAAAGTGAGTGTCTTGGCTAATCCGGGCGCTCCTTCCAGCAGGATATGCCCGCCGGAAAGTATCGCAATAAGTGTTTTTTCCACCATATTATGCTGGCCGATTATCACTTTTCTTATTTCGTACAGGATGTCCTTAAACTTTTCAGACGCCCGTTTTATTTCACTTTCGTTTAAATTTTCTATATTTTCAGACAAATTATTCCTCCCGGCGGGATTTTTATAGGATATTTTTGGCAAATTTTATCCTTGGTAAGTTAGCAGTTTATATTGACTATATTTTATAGGATAAAAAACCGGGTGGCTATTATTTTTTGAAATATATAAAAAATTTACAAAAAAACGCCGCATAATAGGATGAAATCCGCAAAAACCGTCCATTTGTAAACAAATGGACGGTTTTTTATAATTTTTTAAGCAAGAGATTATGCTTCTGACTTAGCTTCTTCCTTTGTCTCTGCTTCGGCTTCCTCTTTAGTTTCTGCCTCGGCTTCTTCCTTTGCCTCTGCTTCGGCTTCCTCTTTAGTTTCTGCCTCGGCTTCTTCCTTTGCCTTTGCTTCAGCTTCTTCTTTGGCTTTTGTCTCGGCTTCTTCTTTTGCCTTTGCTTCGGCTTCCTCTTTGGCTTTTGCCTCAGCTTCTTCTTTTGCCTTTGCTTCAGCTTCCTCTTTGGCTTTTGCCTCGGCTTCTTCTTTTGCCTTTGCTTTTTTAGAAAGTTTCTGGCCTTCTTCCTGTTTTCTGATTAAATTTCCTTCATCATCAGAATTATTAATCAGGTAATTTACAGTTTCTGAAGGATTAGCTCCCTTTTTTACCCATTCAAGAGCTTTTGTCTTATCAAGCTTTAACTCTTTTTTTCTCGGGTTATAAAACCCAAGTTCTTCAATTGGTCTTCCTTCTCTTTTTTCACGACCGTCAATAACAATAACTCTATATATCGGGTTTCTCTTTGAACCTAAACGTTTTAAACGAATTTTGACCATGCCTAAGTATTCTCCATTAAGTTTTGGTTATTGTTATTATAGTTAACACAACCGGGTTTTATACGCAAGTCTATTGATAATAAAATTGCAATAGAAAAAAGATAACAATACCGTGAAACCCGGGTTAATTTTTATAATTTTGTTTAATATTTTAGAAATTTGTTTAAGGAAAGTTGTCTTGTGATTTAGTTTCGTATATTATTGATTGGATTATGTTATATAAAAGTATGCGAATATATAAAAATTTTAACGGGAAACAGCTATGATCTCTACAAGTGATTTTAAAACAGGTTTAACAATAGAAATAGACGGCAGCGTCTGGGCAATAGTTGAATTTTTACACGTAAAACCCGGTAAAGGCTCGGCTTTTGTCAGGTCAAAGCTTAAAAACGTCGAAACAGGCAATGTGATGGAAAAAACATTCAGGGCCGGCGAAAAAGTCCCAAGGGCAATAGTCGACAGAAGAGACATGCAATACCTTTACAGTTCCGGTGAAGATGAATATGTGTTTATGGACAATGAGTCCTATGACCAAATTACTGTATCCAAAGAACAAATCGGCGAGGGAATAAAATACCTGAAAGAAAACATTAACATAACCGTTCTTAAATACCAGGAAAAAATTATCGGGATCGACCTTCCAAACGTTGTTGAGCTGGAAGTCACAGATACACCTCCCGGGGAAAAAGGCGATACCGCTTCCGGAGGCACCAAGCCCGCAACCCTTGAAACCGGGGCGGTAGTTCAGGTGCCGTTTTTCGTGAAAAACGGCGATATTATAAGGGTAGATACCCGGACAAACACATATCTTGACCGGGCGTAAACCGGGGTTTATCCCCGGAACGGCAATATCGGCAAATACAGGTAATAATAGTATAAGAGGAAGTATGGATGAAGATGGAATTTGAGTATATAGAAAAGCTTGTGGAACTGGTTTCCCGGAATGCTCTTACAGAGCTTTCCATAGAAGACGGAGAAAAAGCGGTCGTTATCAGAAAGGAAAAAGAGCTTGTAACTACTCATACAGCGGTTACAGCTACAGCCCCGGCGCCAATTGTGCCTCACGCGCCCGCTCAACTTCAGGCCCAGCCTGCTGAAAAACCTAAAACTGAAGAGGAACCATCCAATCTTATAAAGATAACTTCGCCGATGGTCGGTACTTTTTATAAAGCTTCGTCTCCGGGCTCGGCCCCGTTTGCGGAAGTCGGGAAAAGCATCACTGCCGGTCAGGTTGTATGTATTATTGAGGCTATGAAGCTTATGAATGAGATTGAATCGGAAGTTTCAGGCAAAGTAGTGAAGGTTTGCGTAGAAGACGGACAGCCGGTTGAGTTCGGCGAAACATTAATGTTAATTGAACCTTAAGGAAAAGAGTCATTATGATAAAAAAACTTTTGATAGCTAACAGAGGCGAAATTGCGGTAAGAATAATCAGGGCTTGCAAAGATCTTGGAATTTTTACGGTAGCAGTGTACTCCCAGGCGGACGAGGATTCCCTGCATGTTAACCTTGCCGATGAGGCTTACTGCATAGGCCCTGCGCCTTCTTCAAAGAGTTATCTTAATATTCCCCATATTATAAGTACAGCCCTGATGGCTGGAGTTGACGCAATACACCCGGGTTATGGTTTTCTTGCGGAAAATGCTGATTTTGCAGAAATCTGCCGTGACCACCACATTAAATTCGTAGGGCCTTCACCGGAAAATATCAGGTCAATGGGCGATAAGGCTTCCGCTAAAAAGACCATGATAGAAAACAGGGTTCCGACTGTCCCCGGAACTCCAGGGTTGGTTTCCGACGTTAAGGAAGCAGAAAAATGGGCATTGGAAGTCGGTTTTCCTGTTATAATCAAAGCAACGGCAGGCGGCGGCGGAAGAGGGATGAGGATCGTCCGTGAAGTTTCCGAGCTGGAAAAGATGATGAACCTTGCACAGACTGAGGCAGGCACTTGTTTTGGAAATTGCGGGGTCTATCTGGAAAAATTCCTTGTAAACCCGCGCCATATAGAAATCCAGATTATGGCTGACCAGTACGGGAATGTGGTTCACCTGGGAGAGAGGGACTGCAGCATTCAAAGACGTCATCAAAAGCTTATTGAGGAAGCCCCTTCACCTGCAATTACACCTGAAATAAGGGAACAAATGGGCCAGGCAGCTGTTAATGCGGCAAAAGGCATTAATTACCAGGGGGCAGGCACTATAGAATTCCTGCTGGATGATAATAAAAACTTTTATTTTATGGAAATGAACACCAGGATACAGGTTGAGCACCCTGTAACCGAAATTGTGTGCAATGTAGACCTTGTAAAAGAGCAGATAAGGGTTGCCGCCGGCGAAAAATTATCTTTCAACCAGGAAGATATCGAAATCTCAGGGCATGCAATAGAATGCAGAATCAACGCCGAAGACCCTGATAAGGATTTTATGCCAAGTCCCGGCACGGTAGAAGGGTATATTCCGCCCGGAGGGCCGGGGGTTCGGGTGGATAGCCATACTTACCACAACTACAAAATCCCTCCTTACTATGATTCCTTGATATCAAAGCTGATTTGCTACGGAAAGGACAGGGAAGAAGCACGTATGAGAATGCTCAGGGCTCTTGATGAGTATGCTATTACCGGGATTAAGACCAGTATCCCGTTTCACCTAAAAGTTCTCAGGCATGAGCAGTTTATTAAGGGCGATTTCAGCACTAATTTTATAGAAAAATATATAGCTCAAAAAGAACCAACAAAAGAACCTGCTGCAAAATAAACATGTTTAGATAGTTAACCTGAATTACGAATTAAATATTTTCGAAATTCTTTCTATTCCCCTTAAGCTGGCTCTTTCAAAGTAAGTTCTGATTATTTCCCCTTTTCTTGATTCATTGTAGTCTTTTTCATGTTCTAAAATTCTGCGAGCCCCACAAGCTTTACAAAAATATTGTTGCTTTCCATTTGACGTATGAGTGTTTTTTAATAAATTATCGCTGTAGCATTTTGTATATCTTCCAATTTTTTTTCTTTCATAACTGTTTCTCCTGTATGATTTACAGTTATTAAGGAATAAAGAAAAAATTCTTACACATCGTGTCATGCCGCACTTGAGAAGCCTGCCCCGTGCTTTGGGGGCATCTATCCGGCAAACATAATAAGGAG
>JANQIY010000316.1 GCA_028281965.1 Candidatus Gastranaerophilales bacterium | reverse complement strand
ATGACCGGCAAAGCCGGACCATTTTACGCTCCCGCTTCGCAAACAAATATTGCTCAGTCATATCCTGGCTTTTGGCTAATTAGAGATTGAGGTTAATTAGCAATTCAGGTAAAATAGTTATCATAAGGGGATTTTATAAATGCAATTTACAAAGATGCAAGGGATTGGAAATGATTTCATAATTTTAGAGGCTAATGAACTTGAAAATATCGGGCTTAGTTATTCTGAGCTGGCAATCAGGATGTGCAATAGAAGACTTGGGACAGGAGCAGATGGTTTAATAGTAGTGAACCCGCCTGATATGAATTCAGGCTGTGATATCGGCTGGCGAATATTCAATTCTGACGGGACAGAACCTCAGATGTGCGGAAACGGCATAAGGTGCTTTGCAAAATATGTATATGAAAAAGGTATAATTGATAAAAAGAAATTTACAATCTGCACCCTGGCTGGTGTAATTGTTCCTGAGATTCTTGATAATGGTAAAATCAGGGTGGATATGGGAAGCCCGATACTTGAGCCGGATAAAATCCCTGTATGCCTGGATAAAACAGATAAAATAATTAACTATCCCCTGGAAGTTGATGAAATCAAGGTAAATATTAACGCCGTAAGCATGGGAAATCCGCATTGTATTATATTTACGGAGCAGGACTCGTCAGAACTGGCGAAAAAATGGGGCCCCTGCCTTGAAAAACATCCCGCATTCCCGGAAAAAACCAATGTAGAGGTAGTGAAAATCCTTTCCGAAAAGAAAATAAAAGTAGATGTATGGGAAAGGGGCTGCGGAATCACGCTTGCCTGCGGGACCGGGGCATGCGCGTCCGTTGCGGCTGCTGTTTTAAACGGGCTTACAAAAGACCGGGTCAAGGTTGAGCTGCCGGGCGGGACTCTTGATATTGAGTGGGATAAATCTGTCAACAAGCTGTTTATGACAGGCGATGCTGAATTTGTGTTTGAAGGAAACTTTTTTATTACTTAGAACAACCTGTCCGAGAAATAATTTACAGACAGAACCGAGCAAACACTTGTCATTCAAGGAAATGACGTTGATCGTTTATTGTTTTAAGGAAGAAACAAAAAATTCTTATGTAAAATTTTCAAAAATATTCCTTATTAAATTTTTTCGGTCGAGCGACCGACCGAAGGGAGGGAAGCGA
>JANQIY010000315.1 GCA_028281965.1 Candidatus Gastranaerophilales bacterium | reverse complement strand
ATCGCAGCTGTTTCGGCTCTTCACTCCCGCTTCGCAATTTAACAATTCCATATAGATTTTTAAAAAAATTCAGAAAATTATATTAAGCTAAGGACAGCGAAAAAAATTCTTCGGCGTCGCAAAGGCGGCGGCTAAGAATTTTTGTAGTCTGCTTCTGGCTATGATTGATTTTTAGCTAAGCCATCATTCAGGTTATTTAACTTAGCAGTGAACCAGGATAAGCTCTTAAGCAGCTTTATAACCGGTTTTTTCTCTCCACCAGGCAAGAAGTACGCTGGCATTGAAAATGCTGGAATAAGTCCCTATAGCGATTCCAAGTATCATAGCCAGAACAAAGTCCCTGGTGGTGACTCCGCCAAGAAGATAAAGCGCACCAAGGGTTATGAGAGTTGTTACCGAGGTGTTTATGCTCCTTGCAAGGGTTTGGTTTACGCTTATATTGACAATTTCATTAAAGGACTTGTTTTTAGCATGAAACCTAGTATTTTCCCTTATCCTGTCAAATACAACGATGGTATCATGTACGCTAAAGCCAATCACTGTAAGGATTGCAGTTATAAACAGGCTGTCTATTTCTGTGTTGAACAACAACCCGAACAATGAAAACATGCCGCATACGAAAATTGCGTCGTGAAACAGAGCCACAAGCGCAAACATAGCATAGTCAATGTTAAACCTGACACTCAGGTATGCAACTATGCCTATAAAAGCAAGGAATAAAGCGATAAGTGCGTTTCGGAAAAGTTCTTTTCCGAGAGTTGGACCAACTGCACTGACTTGCAGCGGAACAAATTCCCCAAATTCCTGCCTTAAGGCGGTATTAATCATAGCAGCATCGCTATCAGCAGTCTCACTGTCCAAAAACTTGGTCCTGATAGAAACAACCGATTCTATTTTTTTTAATTTTTGCTCAGGAGTTTCAGAAGGCATAATTTCGGCTTTTTCGCCGGGTTTACCTTCAGAAGTTTCTGCACTCGGAGCGGCCTCGGGAGAATTCTGCTGTTCAACAGGTTTCATCTCTTCTCCAAGGACTTTATTGCCTGACTGTACCTGGATTACAGCATTATCTATACCTATAGATTTAAGCTGCTCACGAATTTTAGTCACATCAGCTTTTTCCAACTTCTGCATAAAGCCATACTGAAGCATTGTCCCGCCGGTAAAATCGATTCCCAGCCTTAAAGGGGCATGGTTTTGATAAGTTACCATAGAGTAGATCATAACCGCAATTGACAGGATTACAAGCAGTAATGACAGTGCTATCCATAACCAACGGTATTTTATGACGTCTATAACTGTTTTTCCTATATATTTATCCTTTGTTTTACCTGACATCTTTATATTTCTCCTTTTAAATCAGTCGATAACACCTAGCCTGGCTTTTCTTGGGTTTGTCTCCTCAAATTTTTGCGCTTTGCCGATTTCTTCAGGTCTAAGCCCGAACCATGCGGGATTTATGGTTTCGCTGTGGCCGAAGAAAAGTTTCATAAAGTTTTTCGTAACCGTGATAGCGGTAAACATACTGACAATAACACCTATAGCCAAAGTAAGAGCGAATCCTTTTACTATGCTTGTCCCCAAAAGGTATAAAATCACGCAGGTTATGATAGTTGTCATATTACTGTCGAAAATGCTTGTAAAAGCCCTGTCAAAACCGGCGTTAATTGCTGTATAAAGTGTCCTTCCTATGCGAATTTCTTCCTTTGTCCGCTCAAAAATCAGGATATTAGCATCAACTGCCATTCCTATACTGAGTATAAACCCTGCAATACCTGCCAGGGTAAGAGTTACAGGCACTATTTTGAATATAGCGAACACAAACAGCCCGTAAATTACCAGGGCAATATCCGCAATAAGCCCGGGAAATCTATAATAAACCAGCATGAATATCATTACAAACCCGAGTCCTATTATCCCGGCAATTTTGCTTTTTTCTATGGAATCAAGACCTAGCGTAGGCCCTACGGAATTTTCCTCGATAATCTTCGCCGGAACCGGTAAAGCACCGGCATTTAAGAGGTTAACCATATTTTTAACCTCTTCCAGGGAACCCACACCTTCTATGTAGCCTGCTCCGCCGGTTATGGCTGTTCTTACAATGGGACTTGAGACAAGTTCACCGTCAAAAAAGATTCCCAAAGGTTCTCCTTCAATTTCTTCGGTAAGTTTGGCAAACTTTTTTGCTCCTTTAGCGTTCAGTTCAAAATTTACCAGCCAGTTTCCGGCAGCGCCGCTTCCAACATAGGCTCTTTTCAGGTCTTTACCGGAAACCCCGGAGCTTACCCATATTTTTTCGCCTTTTTTCAAACCTTCTTTTTGTCTTTTAAATTCGAGGTTGGCAGTTTTGCCCAGGTATTCCTTGGCTTTTTGCGGGTCGCTGATATTGGGAATCTCCACCAGCAGCCTGTCATTACCTACTCTTTGAACGACCGTTTCCGCTACACCCATTGAATTAACCCGGTTTTCTATGGAAAATTGCAGGCTATCCATGGTTTCATTAGTAATTTTTGGAACGGTATCAGTTGTCTGGGCTTCCAAAACCAGTCTTGAACCTCCAATCAGGTCAAGTCCCAGTTTTGTCGGCTTCATAATGATTATAAGGATACTAGCTGCCAGTAGTGCAAGGATAATTAAAAATAATAAATTCTCTTTTTTCATATCAGGCTTAAATCTCTCCGTACTTTTCAATATTTTCCAGGAAAAATTTTATAAATTCCCTTTAAAATAATAACTCAAAAATGAATTTTAAAAGTTTAAAAGCTTTACTCATAAGAATAATATTATTTTAATCCGGTTAGGCTAAGCTAAGTAAGGAAGAAACAAAAAATTCTTATGTAAAATTTTCAAAAATATTCCTTATTAAATTTTTTCGGTCGAGCGACCGACCGAAGGGAGGGAAGCGA
>JANQIY010000313.1 GCA_028281965.1 Candidatus Gastranaerophilales bacterium | reverse complement strand
AACTTAAGTGTTTTTAAAATTTTCAAAAATTCATTCTCCCTCCACCCACCCAATTTTTTCTTTGGTCTCGCTTCCCTCCCTTCGGTCGGTCGCTCGACTGAAAAAATTTAATAAGGAATATTTTTGAAAATTTTACATAAGAATTTTTTGTTTCTTCCTTAGTATAAAAAGAAAAGCCCCTGATTCAACAGAGACTTTTGTTGAGCAAGTAAATTTAGAAGAGTTGAGGATTCACTTTTTAAGTTTAACCCTGCTTTTTTTTAAAATTATTCACTTAAAGTGTTATTTTTTAATAAAACTTTAGGGGTATAAAAAAGTTGATTTATAGAGCTTTCGTATATTTTTTATACCGGTTTATATTAAAATGAGCGGCGTTTATTACATTTATAGTTGATTACCGGGCAATTGGTTTTTTATCCTGCAAACAATTTGCTCCAGCCTTTTTTCCATATTTTCCGGTAAAAACAGCTCTTTTTTCTTGACGGACTTAATATCAGCAATTGATAAAACGGCTTGTAACTCTAAAAGTCTTGCATTTTTAAAGGTTTCTATGATTTCTTTGTCAGCAAGGCAAATTTTATCTGATACCAATAGCCCTAAAATTTGATGGTATTTTATAAGCAGGTAAACACAGTTGATAAAATCCTCGCTAAATCCAAGTCTATAGAGTATTGCGCTGGATTTTTTCGCGCCCCTGACAGGGTGTTCAGGGTCAACCTCGTTTTCAATTTTTTCTATATCGTGAAGCAGCGCTGAATAAAGAAGCAGGAGTTTCTCGTATTCTGAAGCCTTTTTATAGAGTTCAAATTCCCTGGTCTTTTTAATAACGGACAATGTGTGAATATCCAGGCAATGGTCGTGTGTAATATGCTGTTTGCAACGCAAAAGCCTTTTCCATTCAGGAATATTTTCCAGGATAGCTTTTAAAAGGCGTCTTTGTTCATTATTAAAATCGCATGTATCAAGGGAAATCCCATTATTGAAACTATCGGAGTCAAAATCAGCGTTTTGCCAGTCAACCTCAAGGAGCATCCTGTTAAGTTCCCTAACTTTTTCAGGCAGGTTTAAAAGTAAAAATTTCTGATTTTCAGGCTTTCCTGTCATATCTTTAAAAAGCTATTGTTAAATTTAATGCCTTAAAAGTATACCAAAAAAGTTTGCGGAATTTTTGAATTACGGTTGATAAGCCGGGAAGTAAACAAAAATTTATAAATTTACACAAGTTACTTGATTTATTGTTATGTTTTGAATATAAATAAGTACTGTAAGTGTGTGTGTTATCTAAGAAAAGAGGCTTTATTTTATGGTAAAAGTAGCAATAAACGGATTCGGCAGGATAGGCCGTAATACCCTTAGAGCCGCTGTGAGCAACGGTTCTTTCGAAAGACTTGAATATGTGGCAATTAACGATCCGGGCTTAACTCCCGAGCAGGCTGCATTACTTTTCAAACATGACTCAATTATGGGAAAATTCAACGGTGAAGTTTCCTCATACGATCAGGGAATCATCGTAAACGGCAAGAAAATTCAGTTCTACGCGGAAAAAGATCCCGCACAGCTTCCCTGGAAAGACTTAAACGTTGAAGTCGTCATAGAATCAACAGGGTTCTTTACAGACGGAACAAAAGCTAAAGCTCATATTGATGCCGGCGCTAAAAAAGTTATTATCTCCGCTCCCGCAAAGAACGTTGATAACACAATCTGTCTTGGAATCAACGAAGATACATATGATGCGGCTACGCAAAATATTATTTCAATGGCAAGCTGTACAACAAACTGCCTGGCTCCTATAGCCAAGGTTTTACACCAGGAATTCGGGATTAAAGAAGGCTTAATGACAACTATTCACTCATATACAGGCGATCAAAGAATTCTTGATTCCGGCCATAAGGATCCAAGAAGAGCAAGAGCCGGTTGTTTAAACATTGTTCCTACCACAACAGGAGCTGCTAAGGCTGTAGGCCTTGTTTTACCGGAATTAAACGGCAAATTAAACGGATTTGCAATGAGAGTCCCGACTCCTGATGTTTCAATAGTTGACCTTGTGGCAACTACAGAAAAACCTGTAACAAAAGAGTCAGTTAACGCCGCTCTTAAAAAATACGCTGACGATGAATTAAAAGGAATAATGGAATATGTTGAAGATCCGTTGGTAAGCTCAGATTTCATCGGGTCATCATACTCAAGCTGCGTTGATGCTGCTTTAACTATGACACTGGGTGATAATATGGTTAAAGTCGTTTCCTGGTATGATAATGAAATGGGTTATTCAACAAGGCTCGCCGAAACAACCGAAATGATAGCCAATAAGTTAACAGTTAACGCTTAAGACTTAGCTTCAAGTATAAATAAAAGCCCTGCGGATTTTCTGCAGGGCTTTTTTAAGTTCTATACTTTTTATGAATAAAAAACTACCTGAATAATGGTATTTTATCTGATAGATAAATTAAGTTGCCACCTATAAAAATTTCTCTATTTTACATTACAAAATTTTTTCAAAATGCCCGCCCACCTCACCCTTAGGGGAGTGAAAAGGCTTCGCCTGCTAAAATGCGGACAGCGCAACCTGCTTCGCCTTTTCTAATCCATATACATTTTGAAAAAATTTATAAGTAGCAACTTGAGTTAATAGGTAATAAAAAAAGGAAATTAAAATGGCACACACAATAATGAAAGAAATTTACGACAACGAAAAGAAAAAATACATTAAATGCGAAGTCCTTGTGCTTGATGAGGAAGAAAACCTTCCCGAAGGCACGGATAGAAGGGAAATTATTCTTCAATGCATGGAGGGTCAAACACCTTTTACAGAGCTGGCTGACGAATTTCCATCCGACATAGCGGATTGCTATCCGGAAACCGAGCTTATCGACCAGTACGAAGATTTCGATAACCGGCAGGATTAAATCGGTTATATTTTAACCAGGTCCTGAAGATAGTCTTCGGGACAGGAGATTATTTTGTCATGCCCTATGACGGAGTCCTTTTGTACGGAAATTCCGGGGTTTATTTTGACGTTATTTGCGATAATACAGTTATCAAGGCTTACGTTTTCGCCTATAACAACATCATCCCATATTATAGAGTTTTCAATCCTTGCGCCTGCTTTTATAATGCAGTTATTGCCTATGATATTGTTTTCCGACAACTTTACATGGTCTTCAACTTTAGACCCTTTGCCGATCACAGAGACTCCTTTAAAAACAACCGAGTCCGCAATATCCGCGGATTCGGCAATCCAGCCATTTTCAGTTTCGGGATAAGGGATATCGAGGTTCACCTTGCCGGCTAAAATATCCAAGGATGAATGCTTATACTGTTTTATAGTCCCTATATCGTTCCAGTAATCATCTATAACGTGGGCATAGAGAAGTTCATTATTTGCCATCATTGCAGGAAAGACGTTTTTAGCGAAGTCATAAAACTGATTCGCGGGGATATAGTTAAACACATCGGTTTCAAAGATGTAAATGCCGGCATTTACAAGGTTGCTTTTTGCTTCTTCGGGCCGGGGTTTTTCCTGAAAACCTGTCACCCTTGAATTACTATCAAGAACAACCACTCCAAAGTGCGCCACTTCTGAAATAGGGATTTCTTTTAGCGCCATGGTAGCCATTGCACCTGATTTTTTATGTTTTTCATAAAGTTTTTCTATGTTCACATCGGTAAGAGCATCACCGCTGATTACTATAAAAGTATCTCCCGGCTCAAAAAAGAACTCTGTTTTCTTCACACCGCCGGCCGTACCGGTTAATTCCGGTTCATAAACATACTGGAAATTAATACCGACATGATTTTTCCCACCGTAAGCATTCTGTATGGATTCGGCTATATGGTGCGTATTAGCAATAACATCGTTTATACCGTATTTTTGCAGGTGTTTAAGAATGAATTCAAGTATAGGTGTGTTCACGACAGGCACCATGGGTTTTGGGACTTTTTGGGTAAGTGGGTTCAGCCTTGTCCCTGCTCCTGCTGCCATAATCATTGCTTTTTTTATCAAAATTTTGCTCCTCTTGTTTTCAAAATTTTATTTTTTATAAATACAACCTGAAATCCAGAAAAAAAAATGAGTTTTTTGTGAACTTATTGTATTTTTCAACACTTTATCACATTTCTTACTGGTATAATTGTATGTGTCTAAAAAATATTATGCAATTAATAAAAAGGAGTAAGTAAATGGTAAGAATTTCAGCCCTGGAAGGAGTTACTTATAATGCCGGTAAAGTCAATATATCAGAAGTTATTGCGCCCCCTTACGATGTAATTTCGCCTGCTGAGCAGGATAAATTATACAGTATTTGCGATTACAACGTGGTAAGGTTGATTCTAGGCAAGGACCAGCCCGGGGATAATGAGTCAGAAAACAAATACTCCCGGTCTGCGGAATGTTTTTCCCGGTGGTTGTCAGGCGGAACCCTTGTTAAGGAGGATAAACCCTGTATTTATTACTACATCCAGAATTATACCACTTCAAAAGCAGAAGTAATTTCAAGAAAGGGATTTATCGCCAGAAATTACATTGAAACCTATGAAGAAGGCGGAGTTCTTCCGCATGAACACACGATGGGAGGCCCAAAACAGGATAGGCTGAAACTTATGAAGGCATGCAAAGCAAATTTAAGCCCGCTTTTTATGGCATATTCCGACCCGGACAAGGAAATTGACAAAGCACTAAAACTGCCTGAGACCCCGCTTATTGATGTGGTTGATGACCAGGGGATTCAAAATATCGTCTATTTTATAGACGACCCTGAAGTTATAGCTAAAGTGACGGAATTAATGAAAGATAAACAGGTATTTATTGCTGATGGGCATCACCGATATGAAACTTCCATTGCATACAGGGATTTCAGGCGGGAGCATGACCCCGGTTACGGCAAGGATGACGCTTTTAACTGGGTTATGGCCTTTTATACCAACCTTGATGATGAAAACCTAAGGGTCTTCCCCACCCACAGGATCGTAACAAAAGAAGTGGAAAAAGCTTTGCTTATAGAAAACCTTGAAAAATACTTTGATTCAGTTAGATACAATTTTGATGCGGCAACAAAAGAGCAGGTAAAAGAAAAATTCGTCAATGACATAGAGGACTTTGCAAGGGATACGATTGCCTTTGGAGTGTATTTTAAAGACGAGAACAGCTATTACATATTTAAATTAAGGGAAAAAGAAGCTGTAAACAGGGTTTTAGACGAAAAAGACGTCCCTGAAGTAATGAAGAAACTGGATTTAACTATCTTGCACAAAATAGTTCTCAGCGATTTTATGGGATTTTCACAAGATGACCAGCTTAAGCAAAATGGTGTAAAATACCTGAAAAAAGAAAAAGAGGCCTTTGAATCAATAGAAAACAAACAGGCAGAGGTCGTTTTTATAATGGCAACTCCCTCAATCCGGCTTATAAAGGAAGTTTCTCTGCAGGGATACAAGATGCCCCAGAAGTCAACCTATTTTTATCCCAAATTAACCAGCGGACTGGTTATAAATCCTTTAGATTAAACTAAGGAAGAAACAAAAAATTCTTATGTAAAATTTTCAAAAATATTCCTTATTAAATTTTTTCGGTCGAGCGACCGACCGAAGGGAGGGAAGCGA
>JANQIY010000312.1 GCA_028281965.1 Candidatus Gastranaerophilales bacterium | reverse complement strand
TCGCTTCCCTCCCTTCGGTCGGTCGCTCGACCGAAAAAATTTAATAAGGAATATTTTTGAAAATTTTACATAAGAATTTTTTGTTTCTTCCTTATTATTAAAGAAGTAAGGACAGCGGAAAAAATTCTTACACATTGTGTCATTCCGCACTTGAGAAGCCTGCCCCGTGCTTTTGGGGCATCTATTTAATTAGCACTAAGTGCTATCAGTATTATAGCGAAGTTACTTAGACCCCGTGTCAAGCACAGGGGTGACACTTACGTAAAAACTTTTTCAACCTCACTTAAAATTGGATTGATTGTTATGTCAATGAAAATTTCTAACGTTTCAGGGCTGCAGGAAGGCGGTAGCTAAGAATTTTTTCAGCTATCCTTAATTCTGAATCAAGCCCTTTAACTCAAAGATTTTTATCGGCTCGGAATTCTGGGTTACATGCACAGAATCGACTTCTTCAACTTTTACAACGTCTTTAACCCTTTCATAAGTGCTTTCGCTTATTAAAATTGAGGTTTTATACAGTTTATTAAATCCTTCCAGCCGGTTTGCGACGTTTACGGTATTGCCTATAGCGCTGTATTCAAGTCTCTCTTCGGCTCCCACGTTGCCTACAAAAGCCTCGCCTGAGCTTATGCCTATTCCTATGTTTATATCAGGCTTATCATCTTCCAGTACCCATTTTACCTTTAAGTCGTTTACCTTTTGCAAGATTTCATAAGCGCATCGCACGGAGTCTTCCGCATGACCCGGGTTTTCCAGCGGCGCCCCGAAGATTGCCATTACCGCATCACCTATGAATTTGTTTACTGTTCCCCTGTACTTGAATATAACAGGGATTAACACGCTGAAATACTCGTTTAAAAGCTCGCTAATCTGCTCAGGGTCGAGAATTTCCGATAAACGGGTGAAGTTTCGGATATCTACGAATAATATGGTGATATCAGCGCGTTTTCCTTCCAGTTTTACACGGTCAGGGTCTTTTAAAATCTCTTCCATAATGTCTTTGGACACGTATTTTGCAATTAATTTCCTTGTTTTTACCTTTTCCGCATCTTCTATAAAATATTCATACCCGTACCCGAGAAGCATTGTACAGGCAATAAATACGACAGGTGTTACCGCGTCGGGCGCAATGTTGTTTGGGTACAGGAAAAACATACAGACGTAAAAGTATCCAACTCCGAGAAATGTCAATAAAATTGAACTGTAAAGGGGAGGGAAGTAAAATATTGCAGAAAATCCCGCTATAACAGTGATTATTAAAACCATAGTTTCCTGGAATTTTGATGTTCTTTGGATAAAGTCGTTATTCAAAATATTGTCAATCCCTGTAGCCTGGATATAAACCCCCGGGTAATCGAACTTAAGGGGTGTGGACTTAATGTCCTTGATAGCCGTGGAGGTTGCTCCTATTACCACGATCTTATCAGCAAGCACAGAAGCGTCAATCAGTGAGGGCTTGCCTTTCTTTATATTTTCATAAGACTGAATAACTTTACAGGCGCTAATTGTCTTGTAAGGGTAATATCCTTCCCCGCCTCTGTACCACCTTATATAGCTAAAACTTCCGTTTTTATCAGTAAAAACCGGTATATCAAAACTTTTTTCCCCTGTTTTCACTTTAAGAAAGTCTTTATGTAATATAAACCCGGTTTCCGGATGGAGATATTTATATGCTGCGAGCGCTAAAGAGGGGTAATACCTGTTTTCATAGAAAAACAAATGCTCTGTTTTTCTTATGGTTCCGTCTTTATCCGGAAAAGACAGTACTGATCCTATGCTTTCCGCGGAATTCAAAATTTCTTTAAGCGAGAATGACGAGCTGGCATATTCTGATTCTTTTTTAAATTCTGTATTTCTTATATCTTTTACGTCAACAAAAAACTTTTTACTAAAAATTTTGTTTAAATCATCTTTATTTTTGTTTAAAAAATGTGATTTGTTTTTGCTGAAAAAGACTCCCGGGATAACTTTTTCCAGCTTTGAAAACCTGTTAAAGAATTCTTCGTCGTCTTTTTTGTTTCCATACGATACTAAAACCGAGTCAAAGGCTATTAATTTTGCCTTTGCGACATTTTCCAGGTACTCGAAAATATCGGTATAAAGCGTTCTTTTCCAGGGCCATCTTCCGGTTTTGTTTATCGAAGAATCATCAATTGTAACAACCACTATTTCATCAGACATTTTCGCCGGGGAGGTCAGTCTTACGAGAAAATCATAGACCGGGTTCACAAAAAAATTATTACAAAGTGAATATGCCGACCAAAAAAGAATCAGGCTAAAAAATGCCAGTACAAAGTGATTTTTAAGATTCTTTCCGAAAAGTTTCATTTTTGACCGATATTATTTAATTTTATCAATAAAACCATTTTACTTAAGACTTTACATTAACTCCAATTTGTAAAAATTTAGCGGGATAAACTGAGTACAGCGGGTTTTTAGCCAAGGACGAGATTAGCAAGCAAGTCTTTATGGTCATTAAGCAGGAGATCGGCAAAGGTTTCCGTGTCTATCTGGGAAGCGGTAAGGGCAAGGAGTTTGTCAGGAAGCTCTGAGAGCATACCTATGATTTTTTCATTTTCAAGAACTCCCATTCCGTCTATAAGGTCAATTCTTGCAAAACCTGCGCTTACGTTAAAAAGGGACGTGTGGGAAAATTCGTTGTATAAATCCGGGAAAGACTCTGTCATTGTTGTAATGAAACCACGGAGCGTTTTTTCGTCAAGTTTTTTAATTCCGTTAACCATCTGGTATTTTTTAAAAGATCCGATTTGTCCCAATAAATCAGGCCTGGCCATTTTATCACACTGCCTGCCTGTCAGGTAGCCTGCTATTACAGAAAGAGTCTCTCTTGGAAGCATTTCAAAGATATTCATGAAATGCCCTTTTTCAATTTTATCGCTGCTTAAAAACCTGTGAAGTTCTTTTAAGGGAAGGTGTTCTATAATTTGGTCTTTATCCGTAAACATATGAAAAAGCATTTTAAGAAGGTCTTTTTTGGACAATTCCCCTACAAAGCTTAGAAGTTTTTCCTTTGTAAAAAACCTGAGCCCGTTTAAAAGCTCTTCCTTGCCTAATAACTGAAGTATTTGCAATAATTCATCAACAGGCATCATAAGAAGAAGAGCAAACCTGTTTTCGACACCATGGAGTCTTAAGTCTTCTATAAGTTGTTCATAATCAAGGTTTTCCTTAAGAGCAAGTTCGCTTACCTGATTTGTTTCATTTGTTTGCTCAGTCCGGGAAGTTGCGTTTGTATCCTGGGTTTGTGCATTTTTATCAACACTGCTGCCGGAAACGCCATACTTTTCTCTTAATTTATTAAGAAGATAGTAAAAAGATGAAGATATTCCTAAATTTGTATCAAGAGTGATCATTCAAAACTCCTCTCCCTAAAAATTAGGGATAGCCGGTGTTGGTATTTTGCTTAAAATTCTTTGCTTAAGTGTACTCTTTGGAAGTTTTCCCGCTGTATTATAATAGTTCGGCGTTTTTTAAAGATTCTTGAGGTTTTTAGCCCGGGAAGTTAATAAAGCTTAACATTATTATTTCCCTGATAGTTACTAAAACTCGAGTTGCTAATTGCATGTATGCAACATTTGCCAAAACCCACCCACAGCCACCCTATAAGTGGAAAAGAGGCTCCGCCTCTTTTCGATTCTCTATAATTTTTTGGCAAATGTTG